>NZ_NPKW01000167.1:0-705 GCF_002265885.1 Vibrio sp. 03_296 | reverse complement strand
CGATTCAAGCATCTCTGTCAGTTGTCTTTCTAAACCAGTCATTCAAACCACTCCAGAAATAAAAAAAGGGCTCAGAGCCCAATATAAAAACCAAGCACTATCTGTACAAAACTCGCACCGGCGAGAAGTACAGATAACAAAAACCCCGATTAGTCGGGGTTTTTTGTTGCTGGACCCTGATACGTTAAACAACCGATGTTGCTTAACTTGTAGTGTGGTTAGCACTACCAAACTTGCATCCAATACGAAATGTTGCGGGGGCCGGATTTGAACCGACGACCTTCGGGTTATGAGCCCGACGAGCTACCAAGCTGCTCCACCCCGCGTCCGACTAGCTGAGCATTATACGCTCAACACAGTTATTTACAAGTTTGTAAAATCAATGGTGCCGAGAGAGGGACTCGAACCCTCACACCATAGGCGCTAGCACCTCATGCTAGTGTGTCTACCAATTTCACCATCTCGGCAATTTTAAAGCTTTCGCTTATTGAGGAATCTCATCTGACTTAGCAGGAGCTTCACTCACGTTATCTTGAACTTGTTCAACAACTTGACCTTGTGTCGGATCAACCCATTGAGACTCTGCTTTATGAGTCGACATGCGACCAAGCGTTTAAGCTACACGATAAAAAATACTGTTGCTAAAATAGCAGTTGTTCGGGTAAGAAAATTACCTGAGCCGCTGGCACCAAAAACAGTGTTTGA
>NZ_NPKW01000166.1:0-1117 GCF_002265885.1 Vibrio sp. 03_296 | reverse complement strand
TAAGTTATTGACCATCATTGCTTCCTTTGTTTTGCAGCGTTTTTCGGTTTATCCCCTTCCTACTTGAAGCTGCAGCGGTGTTGGCTATGCTCATTCACTGGCACGCCAGCCCGGCCCAATCACATAGTCTGTCTATGTTCATGCGGATAACCTCACTGGCCGCCTACCTGTAACGCCAAGTAGTTGGGGTATATGTTTTTACATTGCTGCGACGTATTTGCTCTTGATGTTTTCTATTTGGGTTAAAGCATCGTGCCATGTTGTATGAAAACGTCTCAATGGCTGAGAAACAAAACCTCAACGATGAGGCTGAGGTTACGTTTTTCGCTTATTGATCGGTAAGTAATAGCACCACGAGCTCACTTGGTCCGTGCGCGCCATAGGCCAGCGTTTGTTGGATATCCGCCGTTTTGGACGGGCCAGAAATCAACAGTGCGTTGGTCGGCATGTGATGCGCCCACTCTTGCTCTACCATGACCTCAAGGAAATTACACTTAAGAGTCGACTGTTTGATCACCAGCGATGTGCTTGGAGGCACCAAGACAAGGTTCTAGGGCTCATATTCGCTCGGCCACAACACCAAAGCACCAGTGTCGGCAATACCCGGCTAAAACATGAGTAATACCGACATCGATTTGGTTAAAAAGCTCACTCTTCCATTCTTCAATGTGGCGTTCAAATTCCACCACTTTCACTTGAGCGAGTCCGTTGCGAAAGGCGTGAATGTATTCTCCATCCGTGCCAATAGCGGCGGTTTGACATGCTTTGTCTGACACAATACGCGCGATGGTGGATTCGAGTTGTGACGCTTCTATGGTGTGCATTTCGGCGTGGCTGGCTTCCATGGCAGTGATGAAGCGGTGCACTTTTCATTCTGAGTGACATTCTTTTCGTGTCCCACGGTTGATAACTCAAGTGCGCCGAGCTTTTTTCAATCGCATTGGCGGCTTTGAGGCGATTGAGTATGTTGTTTTTCGCATGGCTCATGATTCACCTCTTTTGCGTTTTTCTGCCATCAATTGGTGTAAGGATTTTTCTGCCGGTTTTGGCGCCGTGCGGCATTGGGTCCAAGGGCCGAGATTTGCCGGAAGCAGGTTACGCATTTTGCTGGCGATGG
>NZ_NPKW01000165.1:0-670 GCF_002265885.1 Vibrio sp. 03_296 | reverse complement strand
ATTAAGGGAAAGTTCGTGAAAACCAAAATGATTACCCGCGAAGGGTACAACAAGCTCAAGCAAGAGCTCGTATTATCTATGGAAAGAGCATCGGCCCTGAGATCACGCAGAAAGTGCGTGGCGCGAGCCTCGGCGATCGCTCAGAAACGCCGATTACACCTACAACAAGCGTTTGCTGCGTCAAATTGACCGACGTGTACGTTTCCTGAGTAAGTTTTTACCGGAAGTCAAAATCGTTGATTACGCGCCGCAGCAAGAGGGCAAAGTCTTCTTTGGTGCGTGGGTGGAAATTGAAAACGAAGCGGGTGAAGTGATGAAATTTCGCATCGTCGGCCCTGAAGAGATATACGGTGATGCCAAAGGTTACATTTCGATTGATTCACCGATGGCGCGCGCGCTGCTGAAAAAAGAAGTGGATGACGAAGTGCAAGTGCCAACCCCAAGCGGCATCAAAGAGTGGTTCATCAATTCGATTGAATACGATAAAGGGGAGTGATGTTTTGTTGAAGTGACGACTTATCTTGGAAAAAATGTTGTTTAGCGCTTGACTCTCCCCTTTACAGGAGACTCTAGGATAAAGCCTCCAGTAAATCATCGAGGCAGAAAATGAAAACAGCATTCATCAGTGGTTCAACATCGGGTATCGGTTTGGCTTTTGCGCAGCATTTGG
>NZ_NPKW01000164.1:0-414 GCF_002265885.1 Vibrio sp. 03_296 | reverse complement strand
CAATTAACAATGCAAGAGMCTCAGGGATTATCCCCTGAGATTTGCTTGATCCGAGAGGTGGTGCTATCCGGTGATCAAACACCGTGGGTGCTGGGAAGAACGTTGATCCCTGAAACCACCTTAGCTGATCAGCCCTACGACTTAGCCACGCTGGGTGATATTCCTTTGGGGCTCACCGTGTTTAGTGCAGAGCAAGTTGAACGTGATGCATTGCAAGTGGCTTGGATTGAAACGCCGCAAGGGCGTTTACTCGCCAGACGTTCTCGTTTATGGATGAACCACAAACCGATGTTAGTGGCAGAACTGTTTTTACCTGATGCACCGATTTACTCCAGGGAGAGTGTGTAAATGTCAGTAGAAAAGGCCAAGGCGTATTGGCAACTGATGAGGATGGACCGACCAATTGGCACGTTA
>NZ_NPKW01000163.1:0-1188 GCF_002265885.1 Vibrio sp. 03_296 | reverse complement strand
CCAAAGGAGCACTTAGGTCTACCCAATAAAGAAGATGTGAAAACCGGCTTGATAACCTACAAACTGGCTGCGCACGCGGCGGATTTGGCCAAAGGGCACCCGGGCGCGCAAGTTCGTGACAACGCATTGTCTAAAGCTCGTTTTGAATTCCGTTGGCAGGATCAATTTAATCTCTCGCTCGACCCCGATACGGCACGTGCATTCCACGATGAAACCCTGCCACAAGAGTCGGGCAAGGTTGCGCATTTCTGTTCGATGTGTGGCCCCAAATTCTGCTCGATGAAGATTTCGCAAGAAGTTCGTGAGTATGCTAAAGGGCAACAGGCTGAGGAAGGACAGGCGATAGCAGTTAAGCTGTTGGATGACCCATTGGAAGGGATGAAACAAAAGTCCGCGGAATTCAAAGCGTCGGGTTCGGAGTTGTACCACCCCGCAGTGAGTCATGAAGAAGTGGCCGAGGGTTAACAATGAGACTGCTGATTCCTTCTGCCATTATTGAGCTGACGGGAGAAATTCAGCAGTGTTTGCTCTTGGCAAAGCAGCAGCTTGCCATTGACCATATAGAGTTGGCGTTAGCCCAACTCGTACACTGCAACTGATTTCTTCAGCCAAAACGGTCGTATTCGAAACGGATCTTATCCATAACGACAGTCGTCATCTCGGCGCGTATGACTTTGCGCTTCATTATCATCATTCGCTTGCTCTCACAGACGTATCCACCTATTTGGGTTCAGGTCGCAATGCCAAGACTCTGTTGATCAATTTGCGAGGGGAGCAAGGTGAAGTGTTCGATGTCTGGCGACATCCTTTAGCCGAYGAAACTCGCGCACTACGATATTCATTACTCCCAAACTATCCGCAGAACAATAGTGTGGAGTCGAACTATCGACATTTGGCGTGGGTGGTCACGCTCAGCGCACTTGATTTTCCAATCGAAGATTGCCTGACTTTGGCACGTGCGATGTTGAATTGTTCACGTGAACATGGGTGTCGGATTTTGCTTTGTTTCCTACTCCAGTGTTGCGCCTGGATGAGCTCGGTATCTTACCAAGCCACAGTATTGAAGCGTTAACAAAAGCGTTTCCGCGGATTAGCGCTCAACAGTTAGGGCTCTATCCCGTGGTTGACGATGTCAGTTGGATCGAGAAGTTATTGCCTTTAGGAATTAAAACGGTCCAATTGCGGATT
>NZ_NPKW01000162.1:0-355 GCF_002265885.1 Vibrio sp. 03_296 | reverse complement strand
CATGGTGCCAGCGCCCTGCACTGAATCGAACTCCAACAAATCGGCCCAACGTGGTGGCATCCCCCGCCACATCATTAATTAAAACAAACTCCAACTCTGGCCAATCAAAGGCCGCGCGCATTGCCAAGCGGCCAATACGGCCAAATCCGTTAATTCCCACTTTGATCGTCATGGTCTATTCCCTAATAATTCAATTTCAATTTAACAGCACGCCACACGATCTTGTTGATGCAGACGCGCAATATCTTGTTGATAAACTTGCTTTAAACAGTTGGAAGCAATCAGGTCATCGACCATTTTTTCATCCAACCGGCAACTCGTTCGGAGAGACGATAGAAGACCCATTGACCCTGTC
>NZ_NPKW01000161.1:0-38183 GCF_002265885.1 Vibrio sp. 03_296 | reverse complement strand
GGCAGCGGCAGCCCAAAACATCAAAAAGATAGCGTTGGTGGTGAACTATCTACGAAAAATGGGCTTAAATATGGCAGAAATAAGGCAGATACTTGCTTCTGTATACCCATGTAATGAATGGAAACTTCTGCGCACGATATAACAAAAAAAATCACGATCGCGACCTACGGTCGCTTCCAAAAAAGAACCCCACTTAAAAAGCGGGGTTCGTCATCAATCTGACCTCGCTTAAAGCGAGGTCATTGTTTTATCTCGATTTCAGAGCTCATTTCGCATTGAGCTTGGAGAATCGTAAACTCGGTTAATCGTAGATAGTAGGAATAGGTTGGCGTTTGTGTTGCGTGGCCTTGTAAATACTCACTAGACGCGCACTGACGGCTTCAGAGACGGGTTTGCCTTCCAAGAAATCATCAATCTGTTCGTAGGTCAGATTAAGCGCATCTTCATCGGCTTTTTGTGGTGCCAGCTCTTCTAGGTCTGCCGTTGGTACCTTTTTAACCAAAAGTTCCGGTGCTCCAAGCGTTTCTGCGACAAGACGAACCTGACGTTTACTTAAACCAAACAGTGGAGCTAAGTCACAAGCCCCGTCACCGAACTTAGTGTAAAAACCCGTGATGTTTTCTGCAGAATGGTCGGTACCGAGTACCAGGCCACCCACATAACCAGCAATTTCATACTGAGCCACCATGCGAGCGCGTGCTTTGACGTTACCTTTAACGAAGTCGACTTTGGCTGCGTCTTGTGGGATAAGACCTGTGCCCTCTAACGCAACATGAGAAGCCGCATGTAAGCCATCGACACCGGCTTTAATGTTGACGGAAACAGAATGCGTTGGTTGGATAAACGATAGGGCAAGTTGCGCTTCGTCTTCGTCTTTTTGTTCGCCATAGGGCAAACGCACAGCGACAAACTGATAGTCATTGCTGTTCGATTCTTGGTTGAGTTGATCCACAGCAACCTGAGCGAGACGGCCACAAGTGGTTGAATCGACGCCACCGCTGATACCAAGGACAAGCGATTTACAGCCAGATTCAACCAGCTTCTTTTTGATGAAAGCGACGCGACGCTCAATTTCGAAATGCGGATCAATGGTTGGAAGCACACGCATTTCATCGCGGATGAGTTGTTCCATTTAGGGTTCCTTTTCCTGCAAGCTAAACTAGCCTAAGTGGCGACAAAGGCACAAATATCAAGGCTAGTATTACAAAATAACTATGACTGGTAGTATCATACCCGATTCGTTTTATTAGAAAACTCTCTAACCCGAGTAAATACCGTTTATGTTGAAAATCGCCGTCTTTGGCAGTGCTTTTAATCCTCCTAGCCTTGGTCACCTGAGTGTGATTGAATCACTTTCCCACTTTGATTTGGTTCTTCTTGAACCTTCCATTGCACATGCATGGGGCAAAGAGATGCTTGACTACGCAGTTCGTTGTGAGCTTCTGGACGCATTTATCCAAGATCTCACGCTGTCGACAGCTAAGCGTTCCAACATTGAGCAAGAGTTATACCAGCCAGGTGAAAGTGTCACGACGTACGCCTTGCTAACACGAATTCAAGAAATCTACCCCGAGGCCGATATAACCTTTGTGATTGGCCCTGATAACTTTTTCAAGTTCGCCAATTTTTATCAAGCGGAAGAGATCACTCAGAAATGGGCGGTGATGGCTTGTCCGGAAAAAGTGCAGATTAGAAGTACAGATATACGTCATGCGATCGATTGTGGGGACGATTTGGCGGAATTAACCACACCATCCGTAAGAAAATTATTGATAGAACGGCAGTTATATAAGACAATTCCGTAGTTTAGAGAGGTCTGATGAGTATGCTAAAAAGAACGTTCCTATGTTGCATTGTATCGATGTTGTTTGCCAAGCAAGCAGCAGCGTCTTGTGCATTGCTGGAAGAGCGTTCAATTATGCTGCAAGACAGTGCCATGGAAATTTGCACGTCACTCGAAGATAAAATCAATTTCTTGAAAAACAATGCGATGATTTGGCTTAATGATGACAAGCAAGAAACACAAGAAGATTACTGGGGTGAATGGGCGTTAAAGCCAAAAGATAACCCGGTCTTGACGCAAAACCTCTCTGATAAGCATTTTGGTCTGGGTTTCTGGTTGCCGGAAGAGTATGAAAACCAAGTGGCGAGTATGACAACCGAAGAGTGGCTACGAAGTCATGGTTTAATGTTCAGCATTGGCTTGGGCGATAAAAAATCCGGTGAACCGAGAATGCGCTTTGATTATCGCTGGCATGAAACTTCTGAAGCCGACGTGATGATGCAAATAGAAGTGCCTTTCTAATCTCAACAACAGAAGCTCTTTGTAAGAATCTCAATAAAAACGCCAGCAAACTGCTGGCGTTTTTATTGAGATTGAGTGTGGCGGTGGTTTTCCTCGCAGAGGAGCGTTCCACTTCTTTTACAACGTCTTGCCTAATAACATCTCGCAGATCACGTTGCATTGTTGTTCATCGCCGCTAAACAGTTCGCTGACCACTTGTTCTTTTTTTCCACCGGAAAGCATGCGCTTTTGTGCCTCGCGAACCAGTAGCGCCATATGCCACTCTTTATCAAGCTCATGTGACTGAGGGGACCAACGACTCAACTGTTTACACAGTTTAGATGCTTCGAACAGAGGACGGATTTGTGTCGCTTCACGTTTGAGTACCGCGAGCAGTTCAAGTTGTTCTTCTGAGCGAGGAGCAATCTCAGCCAGTTTGTTAAAAATTGCCGAAGATAAAGCCGAGAGCGTGACGTATCCAGCGCTGTACGGAAACGTTTCTCGAACTCTTACAGAAATATCCAGAGTATCGAGCTGTGTACCCGGAAACAGAGAGATGGAACACAAGCTGTTTTGTGGAATCCAAAATGACTGGTTCGGTTGCAGGCAAAACTCTTGTTTTCCCATTTTAATGAGCGCCAATCCTGAACGTACAAGCAACCACTTGTGCTTCAATGAACGCTTTCTTGCCATCGCAGTTAAATGGCTGAAAGACTCACGTTTAAATTCAATGGCGTAGTTCATGTTGGGTACCTCAAATCATGGGGCGCTAAGGTTACCTTCTAGCGTGAGAAATGCCAACCTCAAAAAACAGGGAACGAACTAAGGCACTATTTGTCATATTTGTGAGTTGACTGGTATGACCTTAGAGAAACAACGGCTAAGGTAGCTGCGAGCGTTGCCAACAATGCGTAGAATGTGCCAGTTTTTTTTAATACGACAAGAATAATGACAGACAACATTGACCCATATTTAGAAATTCGTCCTTATAACGACGAAGAGATTTCTGCAGCACTCGACCGTTTAGTGCAAGATGATGAATTCATTAGTGCCATTTTGCAGCACCGCTATGCCAATAGTTCGTCTTGGTTTAGAGGTTTAGTGGCGCCATTTCTGAAGTTCTATCTGAAAAGAAAATGGAACAAGCTTGATTCCGTTGAAGCAATACAGTTAGTTGTAAAGAAGTATCTAGAACAGACGCTGAAGACAACCACTGATGGCGTGAATTACACCGGGTTAGAAAAGCTGGATAAAGACAGCGCCTATTTGTTTATCTGCAACCACCGTGACATTGCGATGGACCCTGCTTTGGTGAACTACGGTTTGTTTAAGCATGGCCATAAAACGGTGCGCATTGCGATTGGTGACAACCTACTGAAAAAGCCTTGTGCCACTGAGCTGATGAAGCTGAACAAGAGTTTTATTGTCAAACGTTCCGTCAAAGCGCCACGCGAAATGATGAAAGTGCTGGGTCAGTTGTCGTCTTATATCAAGCATTCCCTTGATACGGGCAATTCCATTTGGATTGCACAAAAAGAGGGCCGAGCGAAGGATGGTAATGATTTCACCGATCCTGCGATTTTGAAAATGTTTCATGTCGAAGGGCGCAAGCAGAAAATCGATTTTGCCGAATACATGAAGTCATTAAGAATTGTGCCTGTGTCGATTTCTTATGAGAACGATCCCTGCGATATCGCAAAAGCGAGAGAGCTGTACGAAAAGGCGACCAATGGCCGTTATGAAAAAGGTGAGTTTGAAGACATCGAAAGCATTATTCAGGGCATCGTTGGATACAAAGGGCGTGTTCAAGTGGCCTTTGGTGATGTCATCGTGGATGACTTTGCTACACCAGAAGCATTAGCCGAAGAGATCGACCGTCAGATACATGAACATTACCATCTATTCCCCATCAATAAGTTGGCGGCGGGTTTGGAAGATGACTCGATTACCGAAGCGGTGCGAGCTTCGCTTACAGAGAAGCTTCTGCAGCTGCCTGAAGGCGCGCAGAAGTACTTAGTGGCGAGTTATGCTAACCCTTGTAATAACAAGTAGCATAAGCGCCTAAAACAAAAGCCAGCATCACTTCACACTGCTGGCTTTTGTCTATCAATGGGATGTCAAAGAGGGAAAGCACGTGGCTTTATCTCCGTGGCTTTATCTCGCCACCGCGCCCCCTAAGTCAAGTTCACTTGGCCACTTGCTGATACGATTTCCTCCGAGGAAAATATGGCCTTTGACGGTCATTTTGTCTGGGAACTCTGTCAGTGCAGAGCCGCCTATGTATAAATTGCCTTCCACTACCAGATTCTCAGGCAGAGCTTTGATGGGGGTGCGAATGACACTCAAGTCTCCTTTCACACGTAAGCCAAATGGCAGCTTTTCTAACGGCGTATCGGTGAGATTCAAATATCCCCCAAGCGTGATGCCAGCGGGCCAGTTTTTAATTTGAGACCCCAATAGATTGGCGTAACCTTTGATGGAGGTGCCTGGATAGACCATTGCGAGTTGACTATTACTTGCCTCTAGACTGCCTTCGATTGAGAGATCTTTCGGCAAGTTCTTTATTGTGGTGCTACCAATATTGAGGTTGCCTTTGACCGTTAGGCCATCTGGAAGTGAGCTGTAAGGCTTATTACGCAAATCCAGATTGCCGTAGTTATCGAGATGATTCAGAATTTGATAGTAGTCGAGAGGAACCGCCATGGTAACCGTGGAAAAGAAAAGGGCCAGTGATGTGACGAAAAGTGTGTTCATCGCGATGTCCATTTGGGGTGAATCTTGTGCTCTAGGCCATAAAGCCTATCTCATCGCATTGTAGCGTACTAATAGAAGTTGGAGAGAGTGTATGCGTCAAAATTGGGTAACAGGTATCACTGCGATTCGTGGTTTGGCTGCGCTGATGTTGTTGCTGTTGAGCTCTGGGCCTGCGGTAGCAAAAACGGTATCGACAGGGGACAAGATCGTGGCCGTGGTGGCAGCAGAAACGCCAGCACGCTTACGGGTGTGTTATTACCAAGATCAAGCGTATTCCATTGGTGCGGTATTGAATGTTGAAGGTGTGTTGCTTGAGTGTGTTGCGGAGAAGAGTTTTGAAACCAACGGTGCACTGAAGTGGCAGCAGATCAAAATAAAAGACGAGCCTAAATCGTAGGCTCGTCTAAGAATAACGTTAGGGATTAACGTGATAAAGAGCGGCTTTTCAGTTCAAAAATCAGTTTCTCTGCACTCACTTCGAATTTAAAGCGAGCAGTGAGCTCAGTGGCGTCATCAGTCAGCTCTGTGGTGTTGTATTCCACATTTTCGTTTACTGCTTTCGCCAGCTCTAGATACTTGGCAAATTCCGCTTGTAGCAACTCTTTTGAACCAGCGTAAATTGTCACGTCTGCAACGTCATCGCCTTCTTTGATGATAAAGCCAATTTCACCAGCGCAACCACACGCTTCACATACTTGGGTTTCTTCGTGTTCAATGCTCATAACGAATCCTCACTTAAAAAAGGGATTATACTCAACTCGTTTTTTTTTCAATAGAAATAAATGGAACAACTTGGATAAAAAAATATCGGTATGCTATGTTGTTTGTTGAGAGGGTTAAGCAGAGATAACTTTAGATTTTGTTAATGGACGATGTGATCCGAGTCAATAATTTACCGGATTTCACCTTTTACTTACTTAGTAATCACAGTGAGTGAGTTGCACCTAGCAGGATTTTATAAGAGTATCTCGAGATAAATTATTTTTACATAATCTATCGCTATCAATCGGTTCAAAATGCAGATGTAAATATTAAACTAATGTCATTTAATGGTATTAATTTAGTTGCATATTCTGAAATTTTGTTTTGCTTGACGACATGCATCTGCAAACCTGGTTTACAGTATTTCGTAATAAAAAGTAGGCTTGTTTATTTCGAAAAAGGGTGTTTTCTGGCAACCTATTGAGAACGATTTTCATTCTGACCTCAGACTTTGAGTTAGATGGATTTACAAAGAGAAGAGCTAAAATATGCCAAAGCGTAGTAAAGAAGATACCGAAATCACTATCCAGAAAATTATGGATGCCGTTGTTGATCAGTTGCTTAGGCTCGGTTACGACAAAATGTCGTACACGACGTTGAGCCAACAGACAGGTGTTTCACGTACCGGTATAAGTCATCATTTCCCTAAGAAAACGGACTTTACCGCTGCACTAGACGGTCGAATTTTTAAACTGTTCGTTGAGCACCTTGAATTCAATAAAGGTCTAAACGAGTTTTCTCAAAGCTGGGTTGTTGCGTTGGAAGATGAAGAGTTCCGTGCCATCCTGCGTCTGCTTTTCCACCATATTGTAACGGCTGAGCGTGCGCACGAGTTTGCGGCAAACGGTATCGACCGTCTCTACAAAATGACGGAAAGCCAGTTTGGTGAAGAGAGTAAAAAAGAGCTCGAGTGGCTGTTTGGTAAGTCTCTTGTCCGTATTAGTCAATAATGACCAATATTCCATAAATAAAGCTCCCATTTTGGGAGCTTTATTTTTATAGGGCGCGAACGATGGCGATTTTCATCGCTCAAACGCGCTAGGCGGCAGGCTGGACTAGCGGGAAGCCCAGAGTAGGGTGACGGCCTATCAACGCTTTATAGCCGTATACCGAGTCAATAATTTCTGGAGTCAGTGCCTCTTCTGGATTGGCATCAACCACAATCTCACCACGATGTAGGATCACCATGCGGTCTGCATATTGAGCCGCCAGATTAAGATCATGCAATACCACAATGACGCACGCTTGTTGCTCTTTGGCAAACAGTTTCGCCACTCGCAGAGTATTGTGCTGGTGGGCCAGATCGAGCGCAGAGGTTGGCTCATCCAGCATCAAGATTTTTTGATCGCCACTTTGATCGAGCTGAGTTAATACTCGCGCAAAATGAAGGCGCTGCTTCTCTCCGCCAGATAGGGGAGGATATAAGCTGTCCGCCAGATGGACGACGTCCGTTATGGCCATGTATTTCTCAGCGATGGCTTTCACTTCAGCTTGGGATAACGCCAGAGGGATCGCACCTAATTCGACCACTTCTCGCGCTAGAAAAGGAAAGGTGAGTGAACTGCTTTGTGGCAACAAACCCAAGTGACGAGAAAGCGCTGCGCTGCGCCAGCTTTTGGCGGCTTTACCAAAATATTCGATGGATTGTGAGGAAGCTATCTCACCGCTCAACAACTTGAGCAGGCTACTTTTTCCTGCGCCGTTTGGGCCAAGTAATGCCACCACTTCACCAGCGCAAAATGCCACATCGATCTGTTTGAGCACCTGGCGAGAGGCGAACTGCAATGAGAGAT
Source organism: Vibrio sp. 03_296 (assembly GCF_002265885.1). Lineage (NCBI taxonomy): Bacteria > Pseudomonadati > Pseudomonadota > Gammaproteobacteria > Vibrionales > Vibrionaceae > Vibrio > Vibrio sp. 03_296. Next base: position 30,590 of record NZ_NPKW01000161.1, on the reverse strand, counting down.
TTTGCCCTCGAAGTACAACAGGCTTTTTCATACAATTCGTCCTTTCTGCTGGAAGAGAAGATAAATAAAGAAAGGTGCGCCGATAGCGGCAGTGACGATGCCCACAGGCAACTCAGCAGGTGCGACGGCAACTCTTGCCACCATGTCAGCAAAGGTCAGCAGTAACGCGCCTAGCAACGCTGAGAGCGGAATTAATTTGCGATGGTCTGGTCCTGCAAGCATACGACCAAGATGCGGGATCACCAGACCGATAAAACCAATCGCCCCACAAATACTGACCGTCACCCCAACGCCAATGGCTGAAAGTGCAATCAAACCTCTTTTGAGGCGTTGTACTTCAATGCCTAGATGACGAGCTTCAGATTCCCCCAAAAGTAGTGCATTCAGCGCCATGGCTTTACGAGCAAAGTAGCCATAAAGGACCAATAAGGTCAAAGCCGCCAAAGCAATGGATCCCCAGTTTGCTGCCGCGAGTGAGCCCATTGACCACAAAGAGAGGTCACGCAGTGTTTGATCATCGGCAAGGAAGTTGAGATAGCCAATCGCTGCACCGGAAATGGCACTGATCGCGACGCCCGCTAAGAGCATGATGGTGACCGAGGTCCCAAATTTTCCGGCCCCCATTTTGTAGACCAAGGCCGTCGCCAGTGCACCACCAAGGAAGCTGGCAATGGGCAATACCGCTAAATTCATGATCGAGGCAGACAACATTGCCACTTGAGAAAGGGCGACAATCGCAACTGCTCCACCTAATGCCGCACCAGCTGAGACGCCAATGATGCCCGGTTCGGCCAATGGATTTCGAAACAAACCCTGCATCACGACACCACAAAGCGCAAGAATTGCCCCCACCAACATGCAAAGTAGTGTGCGGGGAAGACGAATTTCTTGGATAACCACATCAATATGCGGTGCAAGGTCACCTAAACGCAGCAAGCTGCTCAAGGTATCGGCACCACTAATGTTCATCGGCCCTACGGTCACCGAAGAGATAGCCGTTAAGCTCAGCGTCACTAAAAGTACCGTGACGCAGATGGAAAGAGGGATATGACGTAACATGATGAAAAATTACTGCGTATAAAGTAACTGGTTAAGTCGTTTGGCTTCTGCAAGGCTCTTTAAACCCAAACCGCCAACTAAAGCGGCGCCATCTATAGCCATGATCTGTTTATTTTGTCCGGCAGGCGTAGCGGCCAAAAGAGGCATCATTTTGATGATGGCGTCAGGGCCACCCAGCTTTTCGAAACTGCGGCCACTGACTAAAATCACATCTGGCTGCATTTCTACCATCGACTCGCTTGAAAGAGGCTTGTAGGCGGTAATCTTATCGGCGGCGGGGTTAATGGCGCCTGCCAAACGGATGATGGCATCAGGTGTTGTATCCGTGCCGGCCACGTTTGCTGCGCGTCCTTCGTGAATCAGCAAAAACAGCACTTTCTTTTTCTGCTCTGTCGGCTGATTCGCCTTTAAACTTTGCACTTGCTGATCAACTAGAGACTTCAACTGCTGTGCTTCTTGTGGTTTGTTTAGAATGGCGGCAATCTGGTCGATGCGCGCTTTTAGCCCGTTCACATTGGCTTGCGTGTTCACCACTTCAATATCGACGCCAGTAGACTTAAGTTGTTGCAATACGGGGGCAGGCCCCATTTCATCAGAGCCAATCAATTTCGTTGGTGATAGCGCCAATAAGCCTTCGGCCGACAAGCGACGGTGATAACCGATTTTGGGAAGTGGCTGACCTTCGGGTAGCTGACTTGTTACATCAACAGCGACAAGGGATTGTTCGGCGTGCAAAGCCAAAATTAGCTCGGTAACGGCGCTGCCAGCACTAATGATTCGTTCTTGCGCAGCCTGTAAAGGCCAACTAAGGGTGGTGCTTAGAAGGGCAAAGCTGAGCCCTAAAATCATGGTTTTTTTCATTCCTGAATCTCTTATTGTGGTTGATCGGTGAGGAGCTGAGTGGCTTTAATGCCTTTTTCTTGCAAGAAAGCTAATAGGGTGACCAAGTGTTGAATGTCTGCCGTTTTATCAGCGCCGATGACAACGGGTTTGTCCGAATTTTTGGTCTCTTCCGTTAAGGCCAAAGTGAAGTTTTGCCAGTCGAGATAGCGTTGACCATTGATTGCCCAATGTGGTTCTTCCGCTAAGATGTTGATGGTGAGCGATTGTTTATCCACTGGAGATACCGCTTTTGAATCGCTGCTGGGTAAACTGACATCGATAGATTCCAGTTTCACTGCCGCTGTTAACATTAAAAACACCATCACAATGAATATGATGTCGAGTAACGGTGTTAAGTCTGGGGTTAATCCTGAGTCTTGATGACTTTGAGGCACTTTAATCATGGACGGTAACCTGCAGCTTGTTTTGCTCTGAAATATGCTTGCCCGGTGATACATGTTGAAGTGACACCCCCTCCAGCCAGAGGTTGACGTAGTTTAAGCTATGCTCCAGTTTGGACATGACGCGATCCGCCCATAGGCCGAGCAATTGCGCGCTGGCAATTGCAGGAAGCGCAATCAAAAGCCCGGCTGCGGTGGTTCTCATCGCCAGCCCTAAGCCTTCCGCAAGATCATTGGGGGTGATGTTGCCACTGGACGCCGCCACGCCTTTAAACATCTCGATAAGACCAAGAACGGTTCCCAATAAGCCGAGCAGTGGGCTGATCACGCCAATGAGTGTCAGCAGACGTAAACCGGAATGAAGTTGGTGACGTTTTTCCTGTAACCACATCCCTGCGGCATCTTCGCGTAACGATTTAGCAAAGTCGTGATGTGCTAAAAGCATGGCAACCCCGCGGTAGAGCAACGGGCGTTTGTTTGATAGAGCTTGTGCGAGTTGCTCAATCTGTTGGCTATTCGTCGGCGAAATCGTGCTGAGCTGACGGCGTATAGCACTTTTGCCGACGCCGATACTTAAAACGACCTGAATCAAGCGTTCGATGACGATCATCACCGTCACCGCGGAACAGAGAATTAGCGGCCAAGTCATTAGGCCAAGTTGGTTTTGCAGTTCTAGTAGTTGTTGCATGGTTAGTCCAAAGAAAATCGAACGGGAACTCTTACTCGAGAAGGCATTTTTTGGCCATTCTCTGCGTGAGGGGTAAATTTCCACTGCTGAATGGCTTTTCTAGCCGCGTCATCAAGCATTTTTGCGCCACTCGATGTGATCAACAGTAACTGGGTTAGCTTTCCTTGCTCATCAATCCACAATTCAAACAAGGCAGTGCCTTCAATCCCCCGCTTTTGTGCGACTCGAGGATATTTCGGCTGAACTGGTTTCTCCATGAAGCTCGGCTTTTCAATCAGCGTCGGTTGGCTACTGACACCCTGAGAAGCGGAACTGGCAGGTTGATCATTGTCCGCACCTTTTGGCGTTTTATGTTCCGCGGGTTCTGGCTGCTCCACAGGCGTTGACTCAGTGGGTTTCGTGCTGCTCTTGTTTTCTACCACGGGTTTTTCTAAAGACGCTTTCTTTGGGGTTGGCGGTTTGGGCTTCGCCACTTCTTTCTTTGGCTCTGCTGGCTTTTTTGGTTTTGGTTTAGTGGGTGGTTTGGTCTCTTCTTTTGGCTCAACGTTTTTTTCCACCACGTTATTGGAGGAAGGGGGAGGATTGGAGACCAAATTTAATGAGACGGACGCAGAGTCGCTACCCGCATTGGTTTGAAAAATGACGGCTTGCTCTTTGGCTGAGATGAACGCCGCATGCAACATCAACGAGAGCGAACCCGCAAAAAGATATCTGGGTAAATTCATGATGCTGTTGTTCCGAAAAGCTAAATCTGGGCGAGATTATCACTTACATTGCAAATAAGATCAATTATCAATTGCATTATCATTTAACTAATTTTATGATCGCATCAGTTTTAGAGATTAACCCGCTAAGCCTTATACAGCGGGGAATAAGCGAGTGAATATGACGCTTACATTAGATAAGTATGATCAATCCATTATCGGTATTGATACCCCAGATCCGTTGCGTTTTGCCTTCGCTCAAAAACACTCAGCTCACGCTGGTGGAATGAGTCGACCATTAAACCCATCTCAATTGGTGGGACAGTTTAATACGTTGACCCAAAGTAATGAGTTTTCACGCAAAAAACGCTGTTTGTATATCCACATTCCGTTTTGCCGTGTGCGTTGTACCTTCTGTAACTTCTTCCAAAACGCGGCCAGTCGCCAACTGGTTGATGGTTATTTCGAAGCACTGCTGAAAGAAATTGCGATTAAATCGGCGCTGCCATGGACACAAAGTGGCGTTTTCCATGCCGTGTACGTTGGAGGCGGTACGCCTACAGACCTTTCTCCTGCCCAGGTAAGGTTGCTGGGAGAAGCGATTCGAAGCCATTTTCCGCTTTCTGCTGATTGTGAAATCACGCTGGAAGGGCGCATTAATCGCTTTAGCGACGAGATGTATGATGGCGCGATGAAAGGCGGCTTTAACCGCTTTTCATTTGGTGTTCAGAGCTTTGATACCTTGGTGCGCCGCAGCGCGAAGCGGTTAGATGACCGAGAGAAAGTGCTCACACGTCTCAGTGAGTTAGCCCGTTACGACCAAGCACCAGTGATCGTTGATCTCCTATATGGTTTACCACATCAAACTCGTGACGTCTTGTTGCAAGATCTCAACGATTTCATCTCAACGGGCGCGCACGGTTTGGACTTATACCAGTTGGTGGTGGGGGGCAGTGCGCCTATGTTGAATTTGGTAGAGAAGGGCAAGCTACCTCCTCCCGCGACGACGCCAGATAAAGCCAGCATGTATGAGATTGGAGTGAACTTTATGCGCCAGCACCATCTCAAACAACTGAGTGTGAACCACTGGGCAACGGATAACCGCGAGCGCAGCCTCTACAATAGTTTGGCCAAGACCTACGCAGAAGTTTTGCCGATTGGCTGTGGTGCTGGCGGTTCTATTGGTAGTTACGGCATGATGCAACATCGTAGCCTCGACGCCTATATGGCGGCGATAAACCACGGCCAGCTTCCCCTTATGATGATGACGCAGCAACATCCGCTAGAAGCGATTTTCGCCGCGTTGAAATCTGGATTTGATCGCGGTGTTGTGATGGCAGATAAGCTGCCTGAGTTCATGGGCGACAACGTCTTTGATTTTCTTCAACCTCTATTCCGACTCTGGCAAGAGAGAGGGTTGGTTGAACTGAATGAGCGTAGTGCCACATTGACGTTGGCAGGCAGTTTTTGGGCCGTTTCCTTGGCACAAGCGTGTATTCAAATACTAAGCTCTGAATATCAAAGTGCTCATCAGACACAAGCCATCGCACAGTAGTGGCGTGTTCGCCTAACGCTTATAGGCTCAGGCGAAAAACATCAATGAATCGATAATTTGTAGGAAAGAAGATGAATTCTCTGCAACAACAAGTAGCTGAACTGCTACAACAAGAACCCACGTTATTACCCGCAGCGATGGCAGAACGCCTAAGCGTAACGGAGCTCGACATCGTTCAGTCTCTCCCTCAGGATATGGCTGTTTTGGTTAAAGGAGAGCTCGCGCAATCCATTTTAGAGAACCTGGTTGATTTTGGCCCAGTGACGACCATCGTACATGCGTTCGGCTCGATTTTTGAGGTGAAAGCGCCCTTCCCGAAAGGGAAAGAGGCAAGAGGCTATTACAACCTAATGGGCAAACAGGGTGAGTTGCACGGCCATCTCAAGTTAGACAATGTTGTTGCAGTGGCTTTAGTCAGCAAGCCATTCATGGGGAAAGAAAGCCACTACTTTGGTTTCTTTTCGGCCTCTGGTGAGAACATTTTTAAGATCTATCTAGGCCGCGATGAAAAACGTGAACTGTTCCCAGAGCAAGTGGCACGTTTTAAATCAATGCAAAATGAGTTTGCTCAATAATATCAATCTAATAACAACAAAAATTCGAGGAGAAAGCCATGGATCAGCAGGTAAAACAAGAAAGGTTACAAGGTCGCCTAGAGCCGGAAATTAAAGAGTTTCGTCAGGAGCGTCAAACGTTGCAACTTGCGACGGTAGATGCGGATGGCCGTCCAAACGTGAGTTATGCGCCTTTTGTACAGAATCAAGAAGGGTACTTTGTTTTGATCTCGAAAATCGCGCGTCATGCGCGTAACCTGCTTGAGAATCCGCAAGTGTCTTTGATGATGATCGAAGATGAGGAAGGCGCTAAGCAGCTTTTTGCGCGTAAGCGTTTGACCTTTGATGCGGTAGCGAGTGTGATTGAACGTGATACTCAGCTTTGGCATCAAGTGATTACTCAAATGGAAGAGCGTTTTGGCGAGATTGTCTCTGGTTTAAGCCAACTGGAAGATTTCGTTTTGTTTAATCTTAAGGCGGAACGTGGCCTGTTTGTAAAAGGCTTTGGTCAGGCGTACCAAGTGTCTGGTGATGATCTGGTTGATTTTGTCCACCTTCAAGAGGGGCATCGTAAGATCTCCAACGGATAACGAATGCGAGTTTGAACGCGTCAGATTCTCCGACTTAGATTCTCCAGCAAAGACAAGGGAGCTCAGTTATACTGACTCCCTTTTTCAATGGCGAAAAACAAATAATGAAACCTGTATCCAAGCAGCTTGACGAACTTTGCTACCCATTTATTTATGAAGACAGCCCCGTCTGTGATTTTGAGATCAGTGCCGATGAGCTTTGTAGTCGAGTTGGCTTGTTGCTGACCATGGATTTGCCGGAGCTTGTTCGTGATGTTCTGACGCGAGTTCAACCGAACATTTATCACCTAAATGGCTCCGTACGAGGAAAGTTGGCCATTGATGAAGCGATGATTGCTGAGCTCAAACAGGACTACCAAACACTACGTAATGAGTTAAATGGTGGCTTCGTTGGCTTTGTTCTTCCGGGTGGTCATGCGGTGTCTGCTCAGTTGCATCTATGTCGATGTCAAGCAAAGAAGGTGGTGAGAGCATTGGTGATGATTGAACATTCAGCGAAGAAATCACCTGAGGCGATGTTATTTCGCTATGGCAATCTATTAGCAAATGTCATGTATGCCTTGGCTTCTTACACCAATCAATATTATCAGGTGCAAGAAACCGAGTTTGTCAGCAAAAGTTATTCAATGCCTAAATAAGCCAGCAAAAGCTGCTGCGATTAAACCGCGACAGTTTTATTTCTCGCTTGTTCCAGTGATTTGGCACCACGCAGCATCGCTTCAATCAGCTCGCCAGCATTAAATTTTTCTAACGCTTCGTGTGCCCCGACCTGGTGAGCGCGATCAACACAAATTTCACTGGATAATGAGGTGTGCAAAATACGATAGGAGCGGTTTAACGCCGGATCATTTTGCACTTCAAACGCCAATTCATAGCCATCCAATCCGGGCATTTCGATATCGCTTACAAGCAAATCGAATGGGCGACCGCGTCCGGCTTCAACTCGCATCAGCTCCAATGCGTCTAAGCCGTTTTTACAGATCTGATAACCGATGTTGATACCGTCGAGCGCGTCACTCAATTGTTTTCGAGCAATAGAGGAGTCATCGACAAGTAGAATGTTCAATGCTTTGAGACGTTCACGTTCCACATCGGTCAACATTGGGATATTGGCGTTCTCGTATTGCGGATAAATCTTTGAAAGCAATAACTCCACGTCCAGCATTTGCACGATTTCGTTGTTATAGCGCGTGATGCCAGTGACGAACACATTATGACCTACGCTGGCTGGTGGGGTTTCTATCGAGCGCCAATCGCAATCGATGATCTTTTCTATAGAGCGCACCATGAAAGCCACCACAGTACGTAAGCAGTCTGTCACGATCAAATAGCTATTCTTGTATTCCGATTTGTCGATCGGGCGAAAACCAATTGCAGCGGACATGTCGATAACGGGCACGGTGAGGTTACGAATCGTGACGGTGCCGACCACGTGACGATGAGAGTAAGGTATTTGTGTCGTCGGCATGTATGGCACGATCTCCCTAACTTTGAGCGTACCAATAGCAAAATTTTGCTTTAAGGTCAGTTTGAAGACCAGCATTCCTTGCGATTGATTAGCCTTACTTGGGGTTTTAGCCATGGGTATACCTTGTTTTGAAATTCTAACGCTTCAATCTTACTTTATAATTCTAGTCCAGCAAGGGCTAAAGCGAAGTTAAAGCGTATGGTCGTGTGTTTAGATCAAATTAATGACCGATACCTGCCTTTAGGTTACACTTGCGCGTTTTTTATTTTAGGGGGTGTTTGATGGCCAACACAGCAGCAGCGCTTCACATTTTGGTGAAGCATAAAGAGCAAGCGGAAGATATTATCGCTCAGTTGAAGAAAGGAGCGAAATTTCATGTGCTTGCGAAGAAGCATTCACTTTGTCCTTCGGGCAAACGTGGCGGTGACCTCGGTGAATTCAAACGTGGCCAGATGGTACCTCAGTTCGATAAAGTTTGCTTTACTGGTGAAGTATTGACGCCACACTTAGTGAAAACCAAGTTCGGTTGGCACGTGTTGAAGGTACTATACAGAACCTAATGCCCTACCTTGCTATTGATTGAATGCTGTATTCGCGGCCGGCAACAATAAGTGGTTGGGTATTACAAATTAACCAAGTTAAGACGCAGCCAGATGGTTGCGTTTTTGCGTTTAGAGCTTTTGGAAAATACCGCTCACCTCTCGATAAAAAATGAGCTATTTCGGGATCTTATCGACACTTTTTTCGTTAGAGATCGCTATGCTAAAGATAACGCATTGCGCAAAAGGGTGAGGCTATGAAATACAAACATATCTTGGTTGCCTTGGAGATTTCAGACGACAGTACCGTGCTGATTGACCGAGCCGTTGAAATGGCGAGCTACTTTGATTCAGAGATTTCCTTTATCCACATCGATGGGACTCATGGGGAGATTTATCGTGAACTCATCGACTTAAATGTCGATCCGACGCAAAGGCCGCTCACAGAACATTCAATGGAGTGTTTAAGAAGCTTTAGCGATTATATGGAATATCCATTGAAACACTTTTTTGTCGGGACTGGCGATCTAGGCGACAAACTTGAAGTCACCATCAAAGAGCACGAAGTTGATCTACTTATCTGCGGTCATCACCATAACTTCTGGAGCAAGATCATCTCGTATTCAAGAACGTTGGTGAACAAATCTCCCGTCGATATTTTGGTGGTGCCAATCTACGATTAGCCAAGCCATGATCCTAAGAGCCGCCTGCAAACAGGCGGCTTTTTTTGTTGTGGTGAGTGGCTAGCAAAGCATCACCCAGTCGAAAATCGATTTTTGTATTCTCACCGAGTGTGACTTGTGCGGCATTTCTGCTCGATGAACAAGAAAAGAGAAAACGAGGCAAGGGTAGACACTTGGGTTTGCTTTGGCATAAAGGCGTATGGAAATAAGTAGTAGATATAGAGATGGGTTTGATTTTTTTATATTTAAAACAGTATGTTAACTAAGTTGCCATTCCTTTCTCCATTCAATGGCTTATGATTTTTCCACCATACGCTGATGAAAAGGAGTCACTACGCCTTTCCATTCACCCTTACAACTCGTTTGCAAAGGGGGAGGGCGGCGGGCGGACTCCTTTTATAATTTCAGTCATTGAATTCACTCGTACAGAAAAGAACGATGACTAAAGGTGATGTGAAGAAAATGAATCAAGCACAACACGCTTTGCCGACCAGCAAAGCCAACGTAATTTTGCATGCATTTGACTGGAAATATGCCGATATCGCTAAACAGGCAAAAAAAATTCAAGAGCTGGGTTATGGATCTGTGCTCGTTTCTCCGCCGCTACGCAGCGCCAAGTCACCCAAGTGGTGGCAGCGTTACCAGCCACAGGATTACCGCGTGATTGATAACGCACTTGGCAACACCACTGATTTTCAGAACATGGTGACCGAGCTCCAGCATTGTGGTGTTTGGGTCTATGCGGATGTGGTGTTTAATCATATGGCGAATGAAGCAAAACAGAGAGCGGACTTAAACTACCCAAGTAAAAGCGTACTCGAAGAGTACATGTGCGATCCCGAGTACTATGAAAGCCAGCGATTGTTTGGTGATCTCTCTGAGCCTCTATTTACCGAAGAAGATTTTGTTGAAGCGTTTGGCATTCGAGATTGGAAAGACAAGTGGCAAGTGCAAAATGGCCGTATCAGCGGTGGCCCGACGGATCCCGGTTTACCGACCTTACGTGTTCATGAGCATGTGATCACCCAGCAGCGTCATTACTTAATGGCGTTGAAGGCGATGGGTGTCAAAGGGTTTCGCATTGATGCAGCAAAGCACATGACGCTCGAGCATATCAAGCAAGTGTGGACTGAAGACATCACGCAGGGCATGCATATCTTCGGTGAAATCATCACCGATGGGGGAGCCACGGAGGAGGAGTATGAGCTTTTCCTGCAGCCTTACTTACAAGAGACTCGCCTCGGTGCGTACGATTTCCCTCTTTTTAGCACCTTATTTAAAGCGTTTGCCCCGAAAGGCAGCTTTAAAAGCTTGATAGACCCGTACTGTTTTGGTCAGGCGTTGTCGAATCGGCGCGCAATTACGTTTGTCACCACACATGATATTCCCAACAATGATGTGTTTGCTAACTTAGTGTTGGATGAAGAAAACGAGTGGTTAGCTTACGCCTATGTATTGGGGCGTGATGGTGGAACACCTCTGATTTATACCGATCTCGATACGAGCGGCATACTTAACCAGAACGGGCAGCCACGTTGGAAAGACGCTTGGCATGATCCGCGAATGGTACAGATGATTGCATTCCATAACCACTTTCATGGCGAGCCAATGACGGTGCTGGAAGGGAATGACGATATGTTGGTGTTCAGCCGTGGTGAGCGTGGTTTTGTGGTGATCAACAAATCGGCGCGGAAACAAACGATCTCCTTACCACTAGCGCGCCCTCTTCAAGATATGTTGACGGGCAAGCATTTCTTACCAATGAACGGCAAGATTGAGATTGTCGTCGCAGCAAAAGCGGCGTTGATGATGTGTTGAGATAGTGTCAAAACGGGCAGATAGCGAAACAAAATAGCGAAAACAAAAAAGGCGAAGTCTCACTTCGCCTTTTCTATTACCGTTCGAGCCGGACTTACACAATAAATTTATTAAGAATTGCGTCCTGCTCTCGAACATTCTCTACCTGAACTTGCATCGCGATGTTGGCGTTTTCTGCCAAATCCGCGACTTGAACAGAGAGGTCTTTAATTTTCACGGTGTTGTTATTGATCTCTTCAGCCACCAGGCTTTGCTCTTCCGCTGCAGAGGCAATTTGAATGTTCATATCACTGATCTGCTGAATCGCATTACGAATACGTTCAAGCGCATGGTTGGCTTCTTGTGCTCGGGCAACGGCGTTGGTGGCGGTGTCTTTGCTTTGATTCATGGCACTGGCAACCGAGTTTGCGCTGCTTTGCAGTTTTTCAATCATGGTGCGAATTTCGGTAGTGGATTGCTGAGTGCGCTGAGCGAGCGTGCGAACTTCGTCTGCAACCACAGCAAATCCTCGGCCAGATTCACCTGCTCGAGCGGCCTCGATGGCGGCGTTCAGTGCCAACAAGTTGGTTTGATCGGCAATGTCGTTGATTACCTTCAAGATGGTTTCAATGTTCGCTGTCGCAGATTCAAGCACTTGAACTTCTACCACTGCTTGATCAATGCGCACGGAAAGATCGTCTATTGCCTGTGTCGTGTCACTCACAATATCGGTGCCATCAACGGTAGCGTCGTCCGCAACTTTCGCTGTAGAGGCTGCACCTTGCGCGTTAGAGGCGACATCGGATGCGGTGGTGGCCATTTCATGCATTGCGGTAGCGAGCTGTTCCAGTTCACGTAGCTGCTCTTGCATGGCCGCCGCAGATTCTTGTAGGCCACCAGAGGTGGTTTCAGAACCACGAAGAATTTCTTCACCAATGGCTTTCGACTGTTTGATCAACTGCTGAAGCGTGCCCGTGAAGGTGTTAAACCCATCTGCCAGTTGAGAGAATTCTTTGTCTGTATTGGTGTCCAATCGTTGGGTCAGATCCCCTTCACCCGATGCCACGTCTTGAATGGCGTTATTGAGATCATCAAGAGGGCGCATCAAGGTGCGAATCAGTACCAGCAAAATCGCAATACTTAAGAGCAAGGCAACGATGGTGTATACGATGGAACTGTTGCGTAAGTCATTGATGGATTGATAAGCAATACTTTCATCGAGGACGATGCCCACATACCAGTTTTCCCCTGGTACCGACGCAAAATCGAGCGTATAAGAAATACCGTCCAGTACGACTTGCTGCGGGTTTTCGCGAATTTGCACGTTCGGCATGTATTCAGACATCGGTTTGCCATTGAGCTTAGTGTCTGGATGCGCGATGGTGGTGCCATCTTCGGAAACGATGAACACATAACCCGCATCAAACAATTTTACCTGATTCACGAGTTCGGCAAGGCCCGCTAAGCTTACGTCGTAGAATATGGCGCCAATAAATGTCCCGTTGTCTCGTACGGGGGTGGCGATGGAAACCAAAATTTCATTGGTCGCGGAATCCGCATAGGGAGCGGTGATGATGAGTTGTCCTGCATTTTTGGCAGCCTTGTACCAAGGACGAACGCGAGGATCCCAAGTCGGCCCAGGGTTCCAACTAGGATCGTTGTTAATGTTTGACCCATCTTTTTCAAAGCCTAGACCCGCGAGTAAAAAGGTGTTTTTAACGATAGGGCGGGTAATGACATCGGAAATATGTTTGGGCGACAGATCGGTTTCCATCATGCTCGTGGCATAAGCAGCAATGGCTTTGCGGCCATCGATTTCTGCAGCGACGGTATTTCGAACCCCATCGACGATTTCCGTGACACTGGCTTCGACTTGCTCCGTCAGCTCATCTTGCATGGTGAAATACTGCTTGGCTGTCAGTAAGGATACGGTAACCAACAACAGCGCAGATGAAGCGGCTACAATTTTATGACTAAATTTCATCCCAATTCCCCCCGAATATGGTTGAGTCGCCAACTATCTATATTTTTATAGTTAAGAAACTGGAGTTAATCCAATTATTTGATGGTTTTAAGCCACTTTTAAATAAGAAAAAAGCGAAGGCTATACCTTCGCTTTGTGTGGGTTAGACAATGAATCGATTTAAGATTTCGTCCAGTTTTCTAACGTTTTCCGTCTGGACTTGCATCGCTTGGTTGGCATTTGAGGCTTCACCAGCCACTTGTGTCGACAAGTCTTTAATATTGACAGTGTTGTTGTTAATTTCTTCTGCGACCAAGCTCTGTTCTTCTGCCGCAGAGGCAATTTGCATATTCATGTCGGTGATGCGCTGAATCGCGTCGCGGATACGTTGCAGAGAATCATTGGCTTCGCGTGCGCGCTCAACCGCTTCAACCGCGCTGCCTTTACTTTCTTTCATGGCGCTTGCAACGGATGCCGCTCCGGACTGCAACTGCTCAATCATGCTACGAATTTCTGTTGTAGACTCTTGAGTTCGTTGTGCCAGTGTACGAACTTCATCCGCAACCACCGCAAAGCCACGACCAGATTCACCCGCTCGAGCAGCCTCAATAGCGGCATTCAGTGCCAACAAGTTGGTTTGATCGGCAATGTCGTTAATCACTTTCAAGATGGTTTCGATGTTGGCGGTGGCAGATTCTAGGCCTTGAACCTCTTCAACGGCCATATCAATGCGCTCGGAGAGCTGATTAATCGACTCCGTTGATTCGTTGACGACCACGGAACCTTGTTGAGTCGCGTCATCGGCTTCTTGAGCCGCGCCCGCCGCCCCTTGTGCGTTATTGGCTACTTCGGTCGCTGTCACAGCCATCTCATTCATCGCCGTTGCAAGTTGTTCTAGTTCTTGCAACTGCGTCCCCATGGCTTCAGCAGAGCCTTTAGCCCCTTTCGCTGTCAGCTCGGTACCGTGCATGATCTCACGTCCAATCTCTTTCGACTGAATGATTTGGTTCTGCAGGTTACTGGTGAAGGTGTTGAAGCCTGTCGCTAGCGTCGAAAACTCTTCATCGGTATTGGTATCTAAGCGGTGAGTCAGATCCCCTTGGCCTGAAGCGATATCCTGAATAGCGGCGTTCAGAGCATCGAGCGGACGCATTAGGACACGAATCACAACCGTTAAAGCGATAATACTGAGAATCAATGCGATGACAGAATAAAGGATAGAGCTGTCACGTAAGTCAGCGACGGCTGAGAAAGCGATGTCTTCATCAATGATCGCACCGATATACCAGTTTTCACTTGGGATCTTCGTAAAGGTGACTTGATAGCGCACACCCTCTCTTTCAAAGTGCTGCTCACCTTCTTTGAGCTTAACTTCAGGAATATATTTGGAGAAAACTTCACCATTATTTTTCGCATCTGGGTGAGCGATGGTTGTACCGTCTGAAGAGACGAGGAAGAGGTATCCCGCATCAAAAAGACTGACTTGGTTGACCAACTGTGCCAGGTTAGTCAACTGCATGTCGTAAAACATCCCCGCGACAAACTTACCGTTTTCTTTGACAGGTGTACCCACCGAAATGATCACCGTTTTACTGGAAATATCGACATAAGGTGCGGTGACAATCAATTTGTTTTGCGATTTGGCATCCACGTACCAAGGGCGTTTACGAGGATCGTAATCTGGGGCGGCTTCCCAGCCATCATCGTTTTCGATAACAAATCCACTCTCTTCATAGCCAAAACCCACAGCAAGAAAACTGGTCTTTAGTTTTGGTTTTTCCAAGATGGTTTTCACGTAGTCGCGATCAAAAGGATCAATTTCGATGACCTCAGTTGTCGACTGTGCAAGGTTTTTCTTCGCTTCCATTTCAGAAACAACGGTATTGCGGACACTACTTACCATCTCGTTGAGGCTGGTAGTAACGTGATCTTCGATGGTGTTACGCACGGTATAAATTTGTTTTAGCGACAGCAAAGAAATGGTCACCAATAGAAGCACGGAGGAAGCGGCTACAACCTTGTGACTAAATTTCATATAAATCCCTCAGCTTATAATTACTGTTCTTTCATTTTTATTAATTGTAGAAGTTATATCGACATTTAGGTCTCAAACATGAGTACAATTTGTTACTTTTTTTAACCTGAGGCAATGATTTGTCCATGAAAGTGTAATTTCTGCGATAATAGTGGCTTTATTATGTGTTTGACTGCTTATTGCATAAAATGAACGGTAATTTTTATTAAGTTGTTGATATTAAATATGAATATTTTCTCCTGAGCCGTTTTTTGAAATGTAAGCATTTTGAGCCTCGCAAAGGGCGCTCTTGAGACAAATGATATTAAAATCTGCGTGTTTGATGAAAAAACAGAACAAAGCGTACTTTGGAAACACACTTCGAGTAACCTGACGATTTAAATTTCAACATAATCTTCACTCATTCAATTCGCCATGATTAAAGTGCGGTAACAATTGTCTTATTTATAGGAAAAAACCTTGTTTGGGTGGGTTGCCTGTTTGTCTTATTCATACTCATTGATACGCTACCGCTCACTTAAAGTGTGAATATTAGAAAGCGAAATATCACCGAAACATTGGTCTTGTTAAGGGTTGAAAAGACAGAGACGACTGAGCTAAATGGGAAGCGAAAAGGAAATATATGGTTCGCCCATGATGTTGCATTCAAACCTAGATAAATGGCAAAGAGGATGTTGATCGGTTGTGATGTTAAAAGGATATGGGATGAGCACAAGGACGGAATGGGTTGATTACGCCAAAGCGATAGGGATTATTCTCGTTGTATTTGGCCATGTTAATCGAGGGATATACGACGCAGGCTTTGGTTTGCCAGAGAGCATTCATAGCATTGTTGACAGCGTAATTTACAGTTTTCATATGCCTTTGTTTTTTTTCCTTTCGGGACTGTTCTGCATGGAGTCTTTTAGAAAACGAGGAGGAACAGGAGTATTAAAAGCCAAAATAGACACCCTTATTTACCCTTATTTACTGTGGTCTTTGCTTCAAGGGAGCATTGAAGTTGGCCTTTCTAATTATACCAATGGGTCGACGTCTTTCTCGGATCTCATTCAAATACTCTGGGCACCCAGAGCTCAGTTTTGGTTTCTTTATGTGCTGTTCGCCATATTCTGCGTAATGGCCGTTTATTTCTCTATGGTGAAACGCAGACAGGTTGAACTTCTTTTTGTCCTTTCTGTGTTGTTATATCTGTTTCGTGGTTCGCTTCCTGAGAGTTATCTCCTTAACCTTATTGCCATCAACCTTGTTTATTTTGTTTTGGGTATTGTGTTTGCCGAAAACATGTCTCGGAATGAAGAGTGGCTCCGTCCTCAAACATCACTACTTGCCTGCTTACTGATTTTTATCGTGTTGCAATGGTTATTCCACTTCAATTTAGGCTATCGCCATTACGATAAAGGGGTGATGACTTTAACCATCGCCAGCATTGCGATTGCCTTAGTGATTTGCTTATCTATAACCCTGTCTAAGGTGAGGGTAGGATGGCTACAAGTGATTGGTTTGTATTCAATGCAAATCTACCTCATGCATATTCTAACGGGCAGTGGTGCGCGTATTATTATGAGCAAAATCATTCATGTGGATTCAACCCTCATTCATTTGGTTGTGGGGACGATTGCAGGGGTTGTGCTTCCGATCGTATTAACAAAAGTCATAGAACGAGTGAACATTCAATATTTATTCTCCGCTCCTGTATGTGATTTTATTTTTCGGAGTAAGAAGAAAGCACTATGAAGCAATTAATGGATACTTCGGAGAGGCTATATCAAGAGAATGAAAGCGCACTTGAGTTACATCTTTACGCTGTTGCGGTGATTCTCTACTTTGTGTCACTCCGCACCCAAATCGCGGGCGTGACAGTGACGATTGCGGACATGATAGGCTTGGCATCGATTGGTTTTTTACTGTTCATCATATTGAAAGGTAGAATGTCGATGGAGACAGTAAGGGTGGCAGGAATAAACGTCATTTTTATTGGTTATATTGCATTGAATGGGATCATCAATGATGTCGGGATGAAAAATATCATTGTGGAGGTTATCCAGTGGAGTTCCATTGTTGCCTTTCTCTGCGTTCTCCATTTTTTGAATCTCTTTAAATCGAAACGGTTTTTGTCTCTGGTCGCGCTCTATGCTTTTTATGCGGCAGTGTATACGGCGCTGTGGCATGTCGTCGTCATTGGCGACTTTCAGAATTTTAAACATTTACACAATGCAAAGTATCTTTTTGGTTTCTCGACGGTGATGCTTTACTTGTTTAGAAGTCAAATCAAGAACAGTCATATTCTGTTGTTTATCGCGTTTGTCCTTTTAGTTCTCTCTGGTGAAAGAAAAGCGATGCTTGGGGTATTGTTGGTGCTGTTTATCGATCACTTTTTCGTCAGAGGTGAAAATACCAAAATGACCCATGTGGTGATGTCTCTTGCAGCAGCATTTGGGGTTATTTCGATGTGGGCGGGTATCTATTATTTTGGTACGGACTGGATCGCAGAAAGCCTGTTTCTCACTCAAAATGATATTTATAACGCCGATCTTCATGAAGCGCGTTGGGATTCAGAATTGTGGCGGCGGTTGCTTTTGGCCAATGGTTTTTCTCTTTTTATGGACCATTTCTATTTTGGTGTCGGGCCGAAAATGTTGCTTTCGTACATTGCGCCATACTTTGTCGGTAACGAAGAGCTGATTGTCTATACCCACAACATGCTACTTGATATTGCTGTTGAATACGGAATTATCGGTGTTGCACTGCTTTTTGGTGGGGTGCTCGTGCGTTTGGCAAAAGCATTCAAAACGAGACGGCAGAATTCTATTCCGTTTTTGTTGTGTATTTATACGCTTTCTACTGCCCTTTTTGCGGCGACTCAAAGCACGGTGATTCTTATGTTCATGCTGCCGTTTTTTATTGATGTTCGTTTGCCTAGGAGTTCAAGCGAAGAGAGCGAAAACAAAGCGTAACGTGTTAGTCAGCGATGAAACAAGCATGGCTAGTAATGGGTTTCTCTATTGGGACGCGACTTGGATACAACAAAAAGCCCCGCAATCGCGGGGCTTCGTGTTTTCGTGACGCCTTAGAAAATAAGGTGTGCAACGCCGGCAATGATAGGCAAAGTGATCAAAGTACGCAGAATAAAGATGATAAACAGCTCTACGATGTTCACTGGGATTTTGCTGCCAAGAAGCAGTGCACCGACTTCAGACATATAGATCAGCTGAGTAACGGACATTGCTGCGATGACAAAGCGTGTCATTTCATTATCGATAGAAGCCGCGAGAATCGCTGGGATAAACATATCGGCAAAACCAACGACGATGGTTTCAGAGGCTGCTACAGCTTCAGGTACGCCCAATAGATCCAAAAATGGAATAAAAGGCTGGCCAAGAATGGCAAAGACAGGGGTGTATTCAGCAATAATGAGCGCAATGGTACCTAAGCCCATTACAACAGGTAGTACGCCAAAAACCATGTCAACTGCGTTGTGTACGCCTTCTGTGAAAACCGATTTGACCGACTTCACTTCTCCTGCACGTTTCAGTGCCAGATCCATCCCCCAACTAAATGGAGTATGACCTGCTGGTACGGCATTCTGGTCAGCGTGCGGCTTGCTGCCATCGATGTAACAATCTTTCTTTAGACTTAGTGGTGGTAAGCGAGGAATGATGATCGCAGCAACCACACCCGCCAAACAGATGGCGCCGTAAAATGGTAGGAAAAGATGCTCCAGTTTTACCTGTGCAATGACCACTAAGCTAAACGTAATGGATACCGCAGAGAAAGTCGTACCGACAACCGCAGCTTCGCGTTGAGTATAAAATTTGTTTTCATACTGTTTGCTGGTCAGAAGGATGCCGACGCTGCCATCACCTAGCCAAGAAGCCATACAGTCAATGGCACTACGACCAGGAAGATTGAAAACTGGACGCATCACTTTACTCAGTAGCGCACCAAACAACTCAAGCAAGCCGAAGTTGAGCAAGAGCGGTAAGAGCATACCGGCAAAAATAAACACCGCGAAAAGAGTCGGTAGCAAACCTGTGAGCACTAGGCCGCCAGTGTTTTCTTCCCAAATCGCTTTTGGACCCATTTGGAAAAACGTCATAACAACGGCAATACCACCAAATACACGTACTGCTAACCACAGTGGACTTGGGTTAAATAAGCCGTTTAAGAAGGTGTTGTTAACAATTTTCGCTGGCTTGAAAATTTTGGTGACAAGAGAGGCAAACGCCATGAATGCGATAATCGTTGTGACGAGCGCGATCAAATGATCCCCCAGTATGGCTGGGATCAGTTTTGCCATAACCGCGACAGGAATAGTCAATTCGCCGTTATAGGTAATGGGTGCC
The DNA here is from genome assembly GCF_002265885.1 of Vibrio sp. 03_296. Classification (NCBI taxonomy): domain Bacteria; kingdom Pseudomonadati; phylum Pseudomonadota; class Gammaproteobacteria; order Vibrionales; family Vibrionaceae; genus Vibrio; species Vibrio sp. 03_296. The sequence continues at coordinate 11,329 of NZ_NPKW01000161.1, read as the reverse complement.
ATAAACAGAAGTAAGCCAATCACAGAAGGAATGAAAAACTTCCAAAAGTTCGCTTTCTTCTCGTTGTTTGGCACTGCTGCAGTTTCAGTGTTATTGGTCATGCTTTTCTCTTGTTACTACTAGTCAATACTATGCATTCTGAGGAATAGTTATTCACTAAACAGTGGTATTTAATCAAAGTGGGCGAGAGATTACCCCCAAAATGAGCTAATTGCAATACTATTCATTAGAATGCTGTAACTATTCAGATGTTACGTTTGTATAGGGTAATGATAGCCGACTTTTGTTTTGTAAATGTTTTATTTGTTGGTTTTTTGTGATTTTGCTGGCTATTGGACTGCAACTAGGTCAAAAGAAATGTGACCTTAGTTGCAAGTTTTTTGGTTTTTGGAGAGGGTTACGCCTGCTTAGGCGTGGAGAAATAGAGCAACGTCCAGTAGGAAATGGCAATGATAACGGCAAACGTAGCGGGGAACGCCAATGCATAAAGGTTGAAATGCATAAAGGCCAATGCGCCAGCAGAGCCACCAAAGAGGAAACCGAGAAAAATAAAGATAAATAACTTCGCTTTGCGTTTATCGAATTTTTGCCCGCGTAGGCTTTCGCCGATCATGATGCCTAAGTCAGTGATAATACCAGTCATATGGGTGGTTCGTATAACAGCACCACTGAACGTAGTGATCATGGCATTTTGCAATCCGCAGGCCGCAGAGGCGAGGTACTGGCCATAAATGTTGCCGTTAATCAGAAAACTGAGTGACATCAGAAGCAAAAAGCCTTCAATGCAAAGCGCAACGCCGTAACGACGTCCGAGTTTCAATGCGGTGCTTTCAATAAAGAAGCCGCTAAAGGCGGAACCAATCAAGAAACTGGCGACAATGAGCATGAGGTGAATGGTGCTTGACGATCCATTGAGGAAACTACTGCCCAGTAGCGTGACGGTACCGGACAAGTGTGAAATGGCTTGATGTTGGAAGCCCATTAAACCGATGGCGTTGACGCAGCCAGCAAGGAGTGCAAGTAGAAACGCGCCAAACTCAACCCAGCGAGGAAGTCTTGAAATCACAATTTTTATCTCTTTATTGCTTAGGTCGAGATTATAGCGCTGACGCGCTCAAGTTAAAGTGGTAAGAGCTGTTTAGGTTTGATCAGTCTCAACAAAGGCGGAAGTTTTCGTGTTACGAAAAATTGCCATTACGCACTGGCGATGTCGGTTTTACTTGTCATTTGTCATCTGTGTCAGCCGCTTCTGGTTAAAATAGGTTCCCGCCAGCTCACTGAAAAACGACTGCTCGCGAAACCTTGCCGTTGGAACCACAACAGCGGCTGGCGCGGCAGAAAAGAGAAGGAGCATGGTTGTACTGCAAGCCGGGCAAAAATGATAGCTGATTTCATGGCCGTTGCTGGCCAATCGGCTAAAGGAGACGATGTCACCTTCTACTTGAATCTGTTCTGTCATAAACCGAGCATGAACCCCATAAAAGCTACCAAAACGTTTTTGACATTCGAATGAATGGCATATCGAGGTTTTGACAGGTTCTCCACGGCAGTGAACTTTGACTAACCCACACTGGCATTCACATGTTCTTACTTTATTGTCCGCCATTGTTCTTATCCTAAGATTTGCATCTATTGATAATTATAAGAAACGCATTTAAGGTCTGCACAATCTAAACCATGAGTCCGATGAAGATGAAAAAGCGTATTTTGCCGATCCCACTTATTTTGCTGATTCCGATTGTGATGTTAGCGGTTGTGATGACTGCCGGAATCTATCGATTCACGCTATCAGATGAGGAGATTTTGGCCAAATTTCCATCACAGCAGATCGCTGCGGATGCCATCGTTGAAAGATTGACGGGTATTAAAACCGCTAATCCGCTAACGGTGCTTGTGCCAGAAAGTAAAGCTTTTGCTCTGATGACGGATTTTGATGCAGAGAATGCGCTCGTGGTTGGTGAATACGATTCCGGGGCAGAGCGTGGTTCGGTGACGGTTTTTGCACAATATTGGCGTGAGATCGAGGCAGACAAAGCTTCTTGGTTTGTTGCTCCACTGGCGATCAGCAATCAAGGAAGCGGACACTTTTACTACTTGGGTTTGTTTAAATACGATCCTATACCCCGCAGAGTGGTGATGACAGACGCGCAATTTCTTGGTGATCGCATTCGACTGGATAAACTGACTAAAACTGAAAACTCATCCATTTTGCTTTCTTATCAACAGCATTCTGCGAATCAATCCTTTTCGGAACAGCCACTTGAGATTGTGGTTCAGGAATTTTTACGACAAGGCGACAAACTCAAGCTAAATAAATAATCATTTTTGAGGCAGTTTTTGTACTAAAAAAGGCAATTATTTGGTGATTTCTCTGCGAGAAATGCATAAGCTTGAAAGCCTGTTCCGCAGGAGATAGTAAAACCGTGTCTTCCCAAGTAATCAACAGACGTTTTTCTCAATTAACCAGTGGTAAAAAATGGCTATTATTGTCGCTACCGCTGGTTGCTATTATTGGCGTCTCATCGTCGCTGCATCAGCCGACGTTAACTCGCACTATTGAACTGAATCTTAGTGACAACCAAGCCCTAAATGATGCTCTCTCTGCCAACGCCTTAGAGGGATGGCAACTTCCACCGAGCTTCGAGTACCAAATTCAATCTGGTGACAACCTAAGTACCATCTTCACCCAATTGGGATTTGGCTACCAAGAAATGATGAAGGTAATGGAAACGGACTTGGATTATCTTGTCCTCGATACGTTGCGCCCTGGCAATACGCTGCGTTTCTGGCAAAACGAAGAAACGGGTGCGCTGGAAAAAATGGAGCTCGTGCTAAGTATTGCCGATAAAGCGGTGTTTACAAGAAATAGCGATGGCAGCTTTAGTTTCGAACAAGTGAATTTACCTGGTGAGTGGCGACAACAGCCTCTTATTGGCACCATTGAAGGGAGCTTTTCTAGCTCAGCCTATCGCTTAGGGTTAAACAGCATCGAAATCGATCAAATCGTGTCGTTATTACGCGAAAAAATCAATTTCTCTCGTGATTTACGTGCCGGAGACAGTTTTGAGATCGTTCGCCGTAATCAATTTATCGATGGTGTAGAAAGTGGTAAACGTCAAATCGAAGCGATTAAGATCTTTAACCGTGGTCGTGAGGTCACGGCGTATTTGCACAGCGATGGACAGTTCTATGATGCGAAAGGGCAAAGCTTGCAACGTGCTTTCCAACGTTATCCCGTGACAACTAACTGGCGTTTAAGTTCTCAGTTTAATCCACACCGCCTACATCCAGTTACGGGACGTGTTGCGCCACACAATGGTACCGACTTCGCTACGCCGATCGGCACGCCAGTTATGTCGACGGGGGATGGCACGGTCATCTTAGTTCGTAAAAACCACCCGTTTGCTGGCAACTACATTGTGGTTGAGCACGGCAGTAAGTACAAAACCCGTTATCTTCACCTAAGCAAAGTGTTGGTGACGAAAGGGCAGAAGGTGTCACGTGGTCAACGTATTGGCCTTAGTGGTAAAACAGGTCGTGTTACAGGGCCCCATCTTCATTATGAACTGTTGGAGCACAACCGCCCGGTTGATGCGATGAAAGCGAAGATACCGATGGCCAGTTCGGTGCCAAAGAAAGAAATGGCCAGTTTCCTTGCTACGGTGAAAGAGATGGACACGCTCTTAAGCGATCAAGAGAAACAAAATATTTAGTTTCCATAACGTTAAACAAAGTAAGGGGCGAAAGCCCCTTACTTCATTGTGATCCTTAACCCCGTTTTAGCGGTGTTGATGGTATTCGCCAAATTTAGTCTGTTTGCAGCTCTTTCAGTACTTCAGCTAGCGAAGGACAAATACGGTGGCCAAAAGCAATGACTTCCTCACATGGCTCTACCAAATCGGGAATCTGATAGGTCATCATGTTGGCCGCCACAGCGGCGCGAACACCATTATTCGAGTCCTCAAAAGCCAAACACTGAGCTGGTGGCACATTTAAACGGCTGGCAGCAAGCAGGTAGATTTCAGGATCCGGTTTGCCGTGAGTAACCTCACAACCAGTAGTAATCGATTCAAAGTAGTGATCAAGCCCTGCCAGTTTGAGTTTAACCAGTGCGACATCCTTTTGTGTTGAGGTCGCTACCGCAGCGGGTATCTGGTGAGCTTTTAGCCACTCGAGCAGAGCAATCACGCCCTCTTTAACAGGGATAGCTTCATGCAGAACCACTTGGTTATAACGCTTACGCCATTCTGCATGTAGGCGATCAAGATCATCGCCATAAGCAGCACGTAAAATTGCGTCGATACCAGCGGAGTTGCGTCCGATGATAGAAAGATACGTCTCTTGATAGAAAGGCAGATTTTGCACATCACAAGCTTGCTTGAAAATGCGCATACAAACGCGTTCGGTGTCGAGTAGAAGTCCATCCATGTCGAAAATGGCAGCATTAAATTTCATCAGTACAGCTTTAACCAGATAAGTATTGTTACTGACATTGTGACACAGGAGAACGAAGATTGGCAGGTGATGTTCCGACAATCTTCGTTCTCGATTCGCATTCAACGTTTTTATTTCAATAAGTTAGCGGGTGAAAATTGGTCGGTGAGCAGTCTGGCTTGTTCGTCCCAGTCGGCTTCCAATGTCATTAAGGAAGGGTAGTTCTCTATCTCTATGGCAAATGGGTGCAGTGCACTGGCTAATGCCTCAGCTTGCTGTTGCAGTGCCCGCTGATTGGGTAAAGGGGTTAACATCGAAAGAATGACACGGTTGCCCGATTCTTGAGGAATTTTGAAGTTGTAAAATTCACCAAAGACGGAGCGATACGTAACGGACTCATGATCGTACAGCTTGCTCGTAGAAAATGTATTCGCCACCAACACACCACGACTACTGAGTAGTTGCTTAGTTTCCATCAGAAATTCTCGAGTCATGAGGTGTTCGGGAATGTACTCGCCATTAAACGCATCCAGCAGAATGAAATCGTACTTTTGTCCCTTTAATCCTGCGCGTTTAATGTAAACCCGGGCATCACTCGTGTGAACTCGCGTGTTGTGGCTAGGTTGAAGATAGAAATAGCGTTCTGCGATTTGAGATACCACAGGATCGATTTCGACAATGTCCATATGAGACTCTGGATAAAGCTCTGCAAGCGCACTGGGGACCGAGCCGCCTCCGAGACCAATGATAAGAATTCGCTCAGGCTTCGGGTTAAACAGCAGCCCCGCTAACGTCATTCGCACATAGGGAAAGTAGATACGTTTGTCTTGCGGGTCTTGGTATTCGCAGGTTTGGACTCGTTCTCCCTTTTTGGCGGTGAAAGAGAGGCAACGAAAATCTTGGTGCTCGAATACCACGATATCTTGATAAAGCGACTTTTGTTCATGAATGATAGTGCTTTGCCCTATGGAGAAAGGGGAGAGCAACGTGCACAGTAACGCAAAGAGCCAGGCAATAGGATTAATCGACATCAAGTTCTACCTCATGGAAGAGTGGGGCAGTATCCAGCCGGTACGTAAATATCCCAGCGAGCAGCAAGAGCGCTGTCAGCGTTAATAATATCGTGTTGATCTCCCACCACAGCACAAGGTAGAAGGAAGTGGCTAGGGTACCCAGTGCACTACCCAATGTTGAGACAAAATAGAGCCTACCGGCGATTTGGCCACTATGCTGTTCGTTTTTCACCATCAACCTCACCGCATAGGGCGATATCATGCCTAAAATGACCGTAGGAATAAAAAACAGCAAGATTGCCGCGACTAAAGAACCGTAGCGCGGATCTTCTATCCACAGAAAAGTGAAGTCCATGATCGGCTTGCCAGCAAAAATCAATGGCAAGAGAAATAGGGCTCCGAAGAGGTAAAAACGAGCAAATTGTTTTAGAGAAGGATGGCGCGCGGAAAGGTTGCCCCCCAGCAAATAGCCCAATGAGAGTGCCACCATAAAAACAGTAATAATGCTGCCCCACACGTAAATACTGTTGCCAAAGTAAGGCGCAAGGACTTTGCCGCCCAAGAGTTCAATGGACATAATGCTAAAACCGCTGATGAATGCCAGCATAAGAATCAATCCATTGGATGTGGTTGCTTTTCTCATCAAGAACCTCCCGAAGTGTTGCGTTCATTCTTTCCAAGTATTTGTGCGGAAAGCGGATATAGCAAGGTGAGGGGGCTTTCAGTTATGATGAGGTTCTATCTGAGATCGTTTCAGCGTGGGTTTCTACCTCTTGTGGCCATAGATAAGGTAAATGGTCCCTGCAGCGATTCGAGTCATAACGTCATTGGGGAGAAAGAATGGACGTCAAAAAAGTTGCATTTATTGGGTTGGGAGTCATGGGCTACCCAATGGCTGGCTATTTAAGCAAAGCGGGTTATGAAACTCGAGTCTACAACCGTACTTTCGCTAAAGCACAGAAATGGGCAGAGCAGTATCAAGGAGCTGCATTTGAAACACCTCGTGAAGCCGCTTTAGGTTGTGAAGTTGTGTTTGTTTGTGTGGGCAACGATGACGATGTTCGCAGTGTTGTTTATGGAGAAGATGGTGTGCTTGCCGGTTTAGAACCTGGCGCCATTCTTGTTGACCACACCACCACTTCTGCAGAACTGGCCGTTGAACTTGCCGATGCTTGTCAGAAAGTCTCCAATGTCTTTATTGATGCGCCCGTATCTGGTGGCCAAGCTGGTGCGGAAAATGGCGTGCTAACCATCATGTGTGGCGGTGATGAGTCTGTCTTTGCTCAGGTTTCTCCGGTCATGGATGCTTACGCGAAACAAGCCACACTGCTTGGTGAAAATGGTCAGGGTCAGCGCTGTAAAATGGTGAATCAAATTTGCATCGCCGGGGTTTTGCAAGGGCTAAGTGAAGCGATTTTATTGGCGCAAAAGTCAGGTTTGGATGTCGCTCAAGTGGTGGACACGCTGAAACATGGTGCGGCAGGCTCTTGGCAAATGGAAAACCGTGCCACCACGATGGCGCAAGATAAGTTTGATTTCGGCTTTGCCATTGATTGGATGCGTAAAGATCTCGGTTTTTGCTTAAAAGAAGCTCAGCGTGTCGGGCTTGAGTTGCCGCTAACAAAACAAGTGGATCAGCAATACGCTCAGTTACAACAAGAAGGTTTAGGGCGCATGGATACTTCCGTGCTGATCAAAGCGGTGGCGAGGCAGTGATTCATTAAAGGGGAATGTTGAATTCCCCTTTTTATCCACCTTTTGAGTAGAAAGTGTGCTTTTTAGCAACCATCGGTCAGACTGACGATTTGCGGCTGTTTTTCTGGCTGATAGAGGATCTGGCAGAAATCGCCACTGCTTTGGAAGGTATACTTATCCGCATAAAAAGAGATGGCGGCGACACGGTGGCCATCTATTTCTTTGTTATTGATGTGTAATCCACCATTGCGGCCGATGTTCAACAAGCGCCGTACAGCGTCGATGTAGGCAATCGGGTAGCCGTGGCAGACGTAATAACTTTCTACTTCGACTTTCTGAATATAGTTACAACTACTTTCCACCCCAAGAATGGCGGATTTCGCGTAAACCATATCCACAGCTGTTCTCATTTGACCAGCCATGTCACGAACCTTCTGACTTCGAGCATCTGCCTGTATTCCTAAAAAACGTACCGCTGCAACTACACTGACGATGGCGATAAGCACCAGCACAACGATCATTTCAATTAATGTAAAACCAGTTTGACGATACTTCATGGCAAATTAGCTCTCGGAAAATACCTACGCATAGTGTCATAAAAACAACAATGCCGTCTCTTTGACGGCATTGAGTTTTGTAAGAATACGTAAGGATATCGGAACCAGAGACAGAAGTCTTTTGAAGAATCCATTGGGCTCTGAGTCTGGATAAAAAAAGGTATTGGAAGAAGGCTTACTTCTCAGAGTACTTTTCCTGCCAATCGGATTTGCGAAGAGCGTACACGGCGTGATCTAAAACACGATCTTGCACTTTCTCATTCCGGCTAATGATGCCTTCCAGACTCATGCCTAAACGCTCAGCAACAGCACGACTGGCGGTATTTTCTTTTGCGGCTCTCAGTTGCACGAGCTCCATTGACAGGGTGTTAAAGGCGTATTCCAACATTTTTTGGCACGACAAGGTAACGATGCCTTTCCCTTGCACTTCTTCAGAGAGCCAGTAACCAATGCAGGCTCTTTGTAGGTCGTGGTTGATTTCATGCAAACCTATGTTGCCCACTAGGTTGTCTTGGTAAAAAATCGCGCAAGTCACGGATTTTTTGTCGGCATACTCATGAAGAGAGCGTTGAACAAATTGTTGAAAATCTTGCTCAGTTTGGCAAAAAGAGGGCCAAGCGAGCCATTGTGATAGATACGTTTGTTGTTTGGCTACAAGCGGAGCATAGAGCTTTGCAAAGGTGTCTTGAACGAGTGCGAGTTTAATTTCTTCAGTGACATCGAGAGTGAACATTGGTCATCCTTTAACTTGTTATTGTTGTTTGAAAATCAGAATAACAGGTTACAAATGAACAATTAAGCAAGTTCTAGTGTGATGCGGACAAATTGTTCGTCCTGATAACCCACAGAATAGGTAAAGGTATTATTGGCGTAGATAGCACCAAGGAATAGAGCACGTTGGCTCATTGGGCCGCGGAATAGCATTGAGATAGGAGAGCGCATTTCATTGTTTGAACCAAAATGCTCATTGAGGTTTTGGGTCAATACGCACAGTAAACAGCCATTTTCATCGTGGGACAAATCCACATCTTCTGCTCGTGAGAGCAAGACGGTTGTACCTAACTTCTTCTCAATTTCATTGATAAGTAGCAGATAGCTATCGAGATGGGGTTGAACTGGCGCAGATTCCGCACCCACACAACGTTCGAGCAGAGCCTCTAGATCACCACCTTCGCCTTTTGCTTGTTGTGTTATCTCTTTAAGCGGTTTTTTAATCAACTTATAGCGATTGCTCTTAAGTTTGGGTTTTAACCACTTTTGCAGGATATCGTTACTTTCTTGGCGAGAATAAAGACTTGGTGTAGCAAGGCGACGGAATTGCAGGTGCAACAAAGCGTGAACAGCAAGTTCACTAAGCAGTTGATTCGCATCTGCGTTCGTTTTAGCTGGCTTAATACCTTGCATCACATTGATTATATTTATGAAGGAATGGTGCCGAGAGAGGGACTCGAACCCTCACACCATAGGCGCTAGCACCTCATGCTAGTGTGTCTACCAATTTCACCATCTCGGCACAGGATGTTGAAGCAGAGCTTCTTTTTGGCGCGGTTCATTTCAAACCGAAGCGAATTATAACTAAAAATGCCTGGAAGGCGAGTGTTTCCTTTACATAAATTAGTGTTTTTGGTTCGTTTGCGTATTTATTGTCCATCTAAGGGCCAAAACTCATCATTATCCCTATTTTGAGTAGTGATAAGAGCAGGAAATGTGCGGCATTGGTTAAATTATGGACGCTTGAACGTTTGCGTAAATAAATGTGATGAATATCTCTTTTTGTTGGCTATACTAGCGACCCGTTTAAGCGGGAAATAGGGTTTATCGTTCATAACCCTTACCCATACAAGCCGTCACATGGAAACAAATTGCCCAATAGTTTGGCCATTTGAGTGAATGACCCCAAGGACCGGACCAGCTGACTTTTGAAAGCTTGTATAAGGTAAAAAAGATGTCGAACTATTCGTTCAATTTCATTCGTGAGTCATGGTGCCAATCGTCACCACTTCATACCCCTCCTTCTTTTGCTGCGTTTTTCAGCTCCTCTTTCATTTTTAATTTTTAAGTAGGTCGTTACTCATGAATATTTTGTTGAGTCTATTAGGTGTCGCAGCACTGATCGGTTGCGCGTTTTTGTTGTCGGAAAGCCGACGTTCAATCAACTGGAAAACGGTATTTAGAGCGTTGCTGCTGCAAGTGGGATTCGCGGCTTTGGTTCTCTACTTTCCTTGGGGGCAAGCAGCGCTCGCTGGGCTAAGTAATGCGGTTTCAGGATTACTGGGTTTTGCCGATGAAGGGATCGCTTTCTTGTTTGGTGATTTGGCTTCTTCTGGTTTCATCTTTGCCGTTCGCGTTCTTCCTATCATCATCTTCTTTAGTGCTCTTATCTCTGCCCTGTATTACTTGGGTATCATGCAAAAAGTGATTCAAGTTATTGGTGGCGGTATCCAGAAATTCTTGGGTACCAGTAAAGCCGAATCTCTTGTCGCAACGGGCAATATCTTCCTTTCCCAAGGTGAGTCACCACTGCTGATTCGTCCTTTCCTTTCGAGCATGACGCGTTCAGAATTGTTTGCGGTGATGGCCGGCGGTATGGCATCGGTTGCGGGTAGTGTACTCGGTGGCTATGCTGGTTTAGGTGTTGAGCTGAAGTATTTGATTGCAGCGAGTTTTATGGCGGCACCGGGCAGCTTGTTGATGGCAAAAATCATCGTGCCTGAGCGTGCGACGCCAAGCGACTACACCAACATTGAACTTGATAAATCTGACCAAAGTAACGTGATTGATGCCTTGGCAAGTGGCGCGATGGGTGGCATGAAAGTGGCTGTTGCGGTGGGTACTATGCTGATTGCGTTTGTCAGTGTTATTGCCATGGTGAATACGGGTTTAGAAAACTTGGGCGAGCTATTTGGTTTCACTGGCGTTACGTTGCAAGCGATTTTTGGCTACCTATTCTCTCCATTGGCTTGGTTGATCGGTATCCCTTCAAATGAAGTGCTCGCAGCGGGTTCTTACATTGGCCAGAAGATTGTGATGAATGAGTTTGTGGCGTTCATTGACTTTGTGGAACACAAAGCGCTGTTGTCAGAGCACAGCCAAGTGATCATCACGTTTGCTTTGTGTGGTTTTGCTAACATTGGTTCGATTGCGATTCAACTGGGCTCTATCGGTGTGATGGCGCCAGAGCGTCGCAGTGACGTGGCAAACATGGGCCTTAAAGCGGTTGCAGCGGGTACGTTAGCCAACCTAATGAGTGCATGTTTGGCTGGGATTTTTATCTCTCTATAATTCTGTCAGCATCAGCAGACGTCTTCTTTGCTAGCGAGAAGAGATGCTAAATAAGAACAAAAATGCCCTGTGAGAACAGGGCATTTCAGACTGCTGACAAAGGTCTAGCTTTCGAGCTAGACCTTTGATCTAATAGGGGTATCGAAATATGGATACTCCGATATGCTTCAAGAACCGACTCCGCAACAATACGAACTGGAAATGGTGACGATGGAACAGTTAGTTCCTAAAGACCATTTAGTGCGCAAAATCGATAATGCTATCGACTTTGAATTCATTCGTGATGAAGTCGCTCATCTTTATTGTAAAGATAATGGGCGTCCACCTGTTGACCCTGTTCGTCTCTTC
>NZ_NPKW01000160.1:0-36344 GCF_002265885.1 Vibrio sp. 03_296 | reverse complement strand
AGAACCTAGAACCTAGAACCTAGAACCTAGAACCTAGAACCTAGAACCTAGAACCTAGAACCTAGAACCTAGAACCTAGAACCTAGAACCTAGAACCTAGCTATTGCTGCTTTCACGGTATTGGTATTGGTAGTCAACATCGACAATCGCGCGGTAAGCCACTTTGCCGCTCTCTTTCGCAAATTCTTCTACTTTCACTTCAATGTCTGAAATTTTCAGTGAATCGTAAACAGGGCGTTGGCTAAATACGGAAAGCTCGTGAGTCAGTTCAGTTGGCGTCATGGCGCGCAGCTCTTGTGCTTTCATTAAACCTGCATCATAGGCCGCTTGTTTGCTTGCGAACGTATCCGTGTGAAGAGACGTTTCGCCGATTTGAGTTTCAACAGATGCGAATGCGGTCGAGCTGAGCATTAACGTGGTAGCAAGCAGAATGGTCTTTTTCATGGTCATCACCTTCTATGGTTGGTGTTATTGTCTACCCAATCCATACTAGAGATTTCTATGTAAAGAATCCGTCAAGCTACGTAAAGAGCTGTCTAGTTACTGCAAAATATTTGTCAGGACGTCAAAAGCGCGTCATGTCATTGGTGTTGTCAATTATTTCAACGATCTATATTTTGCTTGATGAATCATTCATCCGCGAACTCGCTGGCGATTTTGATGAACATATCTTCTTGAGCAAGAAAGGCATCGATCACCTCGGGGTCAAAATGTGTCCCGTTGCCTTCGAGAATGATTGAGCGTGTCGCTTCATGGCTCATCGGGTCTTTATACACACGTTTGCAGCGCAGCGCGTCATACACATCGGCAATCGCCATTAGTCGTGCACTGAGTGGTATTCTTTCTCCCGCATAGCCATTGGGGTAACCAGAACCGTCCCATTTTTCATGATGACCATAAGCAATCTCTTTTGCCACAGAGATGAGTTCATTTTGCGCGCCGGAGAGTTTCTCCGCTTTCTCTAGAGCCAATAATCCCAACGTGGTGTGAGATTTCATCTCTTCAAATTCTTCTGCGGTGAGCTTGCCAGGTTTGAGTAGAATGGAGTCGACAATGCCCACCTTGCCAATGTCATGCAGCGGTGCGGCTTTAAAGTAGGTATCCACTATTTTGGGGGTGAGAAGGGTTTGGTATTTGGGAAGCAACGCCAACTGTTCCGCCAGTAAACGCACATAATGCTGAGTACGCAAAATATGGTTGCCCGTTTCCGGATCGCGCGTTTCCGCCAAACTGGCTAAGGCAAACACCACCGCATCTTGCATGCGGTCAAGCTCGTGTGAACGTTTGAGTACCTCTTTCTCTAGGTAGCCATTTTGATCGCGTAGAAAATCTTTTGAGAGTTTGTTTTGCAGATGGGTTCTCACTCGCGACCGCAGCAGAGGAATACTAACGGGTTTGTGAATATAGTCAGCCGCACCGAGCTCGAAACCAAGTTTTTCATCTTCGGGCGAATCTTTACCCGTTAAAAAGACCACAGGAATATCTTGAGTTTTGTGATTGGCTCGAATTTTTCTGATCACGTCATAACCCGACAGCTCGGGCATCACGATATCGAGCAGCACTAAATCAATCTCAAACTGCTCTAAGATATGCAACGCCATCTCCCCAGATTTGGCCGCTTTCACGTGGTAGCGACTGGAGAGTCCTTGAGCCATAAACGCCAGATTGTCTGCGGAGTCGTCGACAATCAAAACGGTGCAATCATCCAGATTTTCAATGGGCATATATCAATCCTGAAAAAGTTTTCCTGCAACTTGCTGAACAATAACTAAACTTATCAGTAACTATAGACAAGCATCGATTTATTGCACTGTTATCTTGCAAGAAGGCCCAGCGAATGCGCTCAATTAGAACTTTATTTATGCTGCTGTTTTTGGCAATGGGGATCTGTTCTATTGCCATGTTGTCTGTCACGCAAAAGGTGGCGGAGCTTCGAACCCAAAGTCGGGATTATCAGCAAGACCTTCATCGGTTTTACCGTCTTTCTCAAGAGCTCAAACAAAGCTCAGATCATTTGACTAAGTTTGCACGAGCTTACGTGGTGACAGGGGATGATCACTGGGAAGCGCTGTTCAACAAGGTGCTGGATATTCGTGACGGCAAATTGCCTTTGCCTGCGGGAAATGAATACGAGTATTGGGACCTCGCTGCCAGCTCGGCCGAATATGTACCACCGTTTACCAGTGAGACAGGCATTCCGCTACTGCAAAGACTACGTGATTCAGGCATCAGCGCCACCGAGTTTCTTGAGCTGAAAAGTGCCTTAATGCTGTCGGATAACTTGGTGAATCTGGAGCGTGAAGCGTTTTTAGCGGTAAAGGGATTTAAGTTAGAGCCCGATGGTAAAGAGCTTTATACGGGCAAACCGGATCTGCCTTATGCGCAATCATTGCTGTACGGCAAAGTCTACTTTGAAGAAAAAGCCAAGATCATGAAAGCGATCGGCTCGGCGCATCAAGCGATCGTTCTCCGTATTGAAGGCAACATAGAGCAAACCGACACTCAGGAGTTGCAATACCAGTATGTGTACCGAGTGTTGGTGGCCATTTTACTCGCATCGATCGTTGTTTCGTTCACGCTGTTGTGGCGTTTGTACATCAGCCCATTGAGTAAGCTACTGCGTACGGTGGTGAATCAAGTGAAAGCGCAAGATTACGCCTTTACGATTACGCAAACCGCGTATGCCGAGCTGCAAAAATTCATCGACAGTTTGAATGTGGTCTTCCACCATATTTCCGAGCAGCTGAGTCAAAACACTTTAGTGAAAGATTTCAACATCGTGTTGCGAACCAGCCAATCGACGCAGTCTTTGTGCCATGAAGTCACCCAGTTTCTGCTTCATCAATTTCCTGTGCAGCAAGTCAGTATTGCGATCTACCGCGATGACAAACTGATTCGTATTGCCGGGGCGGGTTATGACGATAGCATCAGCCGTGAGATCAGCGATCAGAGCTCAACGCAGCTGAGCGTGTTGCTGTCCGATAAACCCTACAGCATGAAATCGTTGCAGGGAAAATACACCACGCACGTCAATGGCGGCGTGCTGGAACTGAATGAAATTTACTATTTCCCGTTGTGTGTGAACAAACAGCCGGTGGCGCTATTGGAAATTGGTACGATCGATACGCTTACTCCGTTACAGTATCAATGGTTATCACAGATGCTGGATGATCTTTCTGTGAGTATTCAGCTGAGCCAAAATGTGGAGCTGCAAAGAAAAGCGGAGCAGAAAGTACTGGAACAGTCACAGCTCAATCAAGAAATCCTCAACGCGACCCCCAATCCGATGTACTGCCTTTCAGCGCAAGGCAAGTATTTAACCGTCAATGCCAAATTCAGTGAGTTGACGGGCTTGGCGATGCACGAAATTGTCGGACGCACCCCGATAGAAGTGTTCAGTCAGCAAGAGGCCTCGCATCATTTTACCAAAGTACATCAAGAGCTTAGCCAAGAGCAGTGCAGTAAGAACTATGAGCTGTCGCTGCTTGATAGCCAAGGCGGATGCCGCGATATGTTGGTCTGCGAAGCGTCGTTCAATAATAGCCAAGGTCGTGTTTCTGGGATCGTGGGGATCTTATTGGATCTCACCGAGCGCAAGCAGATGGAATCAGAACTGCGAGATGCGAAAGACACCGCAGATGCGATGAGCCGAGCGAAAGGGGATTTCCTCGCCAATATGAGTCATGAAATCCGCACCCCGATGAACGCCATCTTAGGCATGGCGCACCTTGCGCTCAATACTGAATTAGACCCTTCCCAACGCAAGTACCTCACACGCATTAATGAGTCCGCGAAGAACTTACTGGGCATCATCAATGACATTCTCGATTTCTCCAAAATTGAGGCGGGCAAACTGAGTGTCGAGTCGATTGATTTCAGCTTGGATGAAGTGTTTGAAAACTTGACCAACGTCATCTCGTTTAAAGCACAGGAAAAAGGCATTGAGTTCTTGTTGGATATCGACCCAAGAGTGCCAGTCGGCTTGGTGGGTGATCCACTTCGTCTTGGTCAAGTGTTGGTGAATTTGTGCGGAAATGCGGTGAAATTTACCGAAAAAGGCGAGATCTTGGTGTCGGTAATGCCGGAGTCGCAATCCAGTGATGATGTGACGCTTCGCTTCTCGGTGAAAGACACCGGCATCGGTATCGATAAAGAGAAAATAGCCGATCTCTTTAACGCTTTCTCACAAGCGGACACCAGCATTACTCGTGAGTTTGGCGGTACAGGGTTAGGGCTCAGCATCAGCAAGCAGTTGGTGGAACTGATGGGCGGGCAGTTGTCGGTCAGCAGCGCAGTCGGTATGGGTTCGACGTTTACCTTTACGATTCACTGCGGTTTGCAAGAAGCGAAAATGCGTGACATTGCTAAACCAATTAGTGGCTTGGCAGGCAAACGTGCCTTAATTGTCGATGATAACGATTCCGCACGAAACATTTTAATGACGCTACTGAGCGCGATGCAATTTGATGCTAAAGCGGTGAGCAATGGCTTCGAAGCCTTAGACGAGCTCCGTCAAAGCACCTTTGATATGGTGTTTGTTGACTGGAATATGCCGGGCATGAACGGGTTAGAGCTGTTGCAAACGGCCCATCAAGAGCGATTACTCGCAGAAACGAAAAACTTCTTGGTGACCGCCTATGGACGCGAAATTTCCATGGATGAAAACAGCAGTAAGCTGGTGGATTCTTTAATCGTCAAACCGGTGAATCCGTCCAATTTGCTAGATGCCATTATGGACAGCTATGGCATTGAACATGTGACACGAAGCAGCACGACCGCGACGTTTGAGAAACCAGTGTTTGATGGACAAACCTTGTTGCTGGTGGAAGACAATGAAGTGAACCAAGAAGTGGCGATTGGTCTTCTTAATGGTACAAATCTCAACATTATCACCACAGATAACGGCAAGTTAGCCATAGAAGCACTCGAGCATCATCCGATTGATCTTGTTTTGATGGACATGCAAATGCCGGTGATGGATGGCATTACCGCTACCAAAGCGATCCGTGAGCGAGCTGAGTGGGCGACATTGCCGATTGTCGCCATGACGGCCAACGCGATGCAAAGCGATGTAGAGCGCTGCCATGAAGCGGGCATGAATGACCATGTCGCAAAACCCATCAATGTGCATAATCTTTACCAAGTGCTTTCTCAGTACTTGTCAGCAAGCAATGCCGCGAGTCACACCTCGTCATCATGTTCGACCTCGGGTTCACAGAGCAACCCAGATCGGCCAGCCTCTACCGACGAAGACGATTTGCCCACCTTATCCGGTATTAATATAAAAGAAGCGATTTTTAACACTGGCGGGAATAAGGAAAGTTATTTGTCGATTTTAAGTCGTTTTTTAGAGATGCAATTGGAAGAGTTGCCTATGTTTAAAGAGGTAGTGGAAAAAGAAGATTGGGATATGGCGGCGCGTATGGCTCATACCCTCAAAGGCGCTGCGGCCAATCTTGGCGTCACTCCCCTTGCTCAGCTGGCAGTAAAAATGGAAAAGAGCATCGATCATCGCAGTAAAACCGTGATTGGCGAGTTGGAGTTAGCAGGCGTCGCGCTCGACAAACTTCACGCACAATTATCGGAATGGCAAAAGCGGCATGTCAATGTGAGTGAGCAAGAATGTGGAGAAGCGGCAGAGCTCTACAAACGGCTGGTCGAACTCGTCGAGCAATATGATGTGGCGGCGGTGGATGTGATTAAGCAGGCCAAAGATTGCGATGTGTGGACGGATGAGCAAAAGCAGCTGCTTATCAATGCCATTGAAAGTTTTGAGTTTGAGCAGGCTAAAGAGATGCTGACGGCATTTCCAAAACCTGAGTAAACGGAGAAAAAGCGCAACGACGAAGAGCGAAGCGTTAATGATAACAGGAGGGATGCTGTTCCCTAATTCCCTATAACAACAACGTAGTTGGCAAAGTTAAATTAACAAGGAATGAACAGTATGAATATCAATAGCACGATGAAACTGGTGTTTGGGGTTATTGGCCTTGGCATCGTAATCAGTGTGGTAACGGTGTTGCAGCTTAACGGATTACTGCAAACAGTAAATCAGATGTCGCAGGTCCGTTATCAATCTTACCAAGCTGCGGATGAGCTACGCCAAAGCTCTGATGACCTAACACGTTTAGGACGTACCTATGTGCTGACGGGTGATGAGGCCTATGAAAAAATGTACATGGACATCCTTGCCATTCGAAATGGTGACAAACCGAGACCGCAAAACTATCACACCATCTACTGGGATTTGGTGTTGAACTATGGGCAAAAACCCAAAGCCGATGGTGCAAGAATCTCATTGCAGAAAATGATGGAAAATCTGGGCTTCACCCAATCTGAGTTTCAACTTCTTAAACAAGCCCAACAAAACTCCGATGCTTTGGTGAACATGGAAGTCAAAGCGATGAATGCGGTGAAAGGGCTCTATCCGGATAGTTCTGGCAACTACACTCGTCGAGCTGAGCCGGATATGGCAATGGCAGCGAAACTCTTACACAGTAAAGAATATCACCAAGAAAAAGCCAAAATCATGGCGCCGATTGATGAGTTTTTTAAAGAGCTAGAAGCGCGAACCAGCCGTCAATTTGAAGCGGCGGCGCATGATGTAAGAACCACGGTGATGATTGGTAATGTGTCCCTCATTGTGGTGTTTGTGATTGCGATCATCGGTTATGTGTTGGTTAACCGCAAAGTGGTAAAACCCATCGACCAAATGGCCAATATTTTGAAAGAGGTCGACGTCAATTCGGATCTGACCTTGCGTGTCGATGACAAGAGCAATAATGAACTTGGCGTTATCGGCACCACCATTAACAAAGTGCTGATCAGCTATGCGAAAACCATCAATAAGATCAATCAGGTGAACGACACCATTTCCAACATTTCGGAAGCGATTCAAAGCATTACGCATAAAAACATCTCTATGGCGGGTCAGCAGAACCAAGAGATGGAGATGGCGGCAACCGCGATGGAAGAGATGACAGCGGCACTTTCGAATGTGGCGCAAAGCACCAACATGGCTGAGCAGTATGCGGGCAGCGCAGAGAAAGAGGCTTCCACGAGTAAATCGGTCTTTGATAAAACCACGCGAGAATTCTCGGATCTTGAAGGGGAGTTCACCAACACCTCGCAGATCATCCAGCAATTGGCGGAAGAGTCCAGCAATGTGGGTAACGTGTTGGATGTGATCAAAGCGATTGCCGAACAAACCAACTTGCTGGCACTGAATGCGGCGATAGAAGCGGCGCGGGCAGGAGAACAAGGCCGTGGCTTTGCCGTGGTGGCAGATGAAGTGCGTTCGTTGGCACAACGTACTCAAGATTCCACCGGTGAGATTGAAAGCATCATTATGACATTGCAAGAGAAAGCGAAACAGTCAACGTCGACCATTCAAAGCAGTGCCGATAAGATGCAGTCAACGCGATCCAATATGGGGGTTGCTAACGAGGCCTTAGGTACCATTCAAGGTTCTGCGGTTGAAATTCATAAACTGAACACTTCAATTGCTGCAGCAACCGAAGAGCAATTGGCGGTCAGTGATGAAATCTCCAGTAACTTGGCCAATATCAAAAATCTCTCGTCAGAAATGAATGAGGCGATCAATCAACTTGGTCCGATTGTCGTCGATCTGCAACGTAATGTTGACGATCTCAACGGTGTTATTAAACATATTCGTACCTAACCGCATCCCCCTTTTGCCAATGGTGTGGCGGGTGAGCCAAGCTCGCAAAGGGGGGCTGTTCGTGGAAGCATTCCGTTTATCAGAAAGCCTGTTAATGAAAAAGCCCGTTGATAAGAAAAGTCTTTTTATGAAAAAAACACCGCCAACCAAATGGTTTGTTCGCTGGGCGTTGTCCAGCGAACTTTGTGTTTTTGATGGGCCGGAATAAAAAGATGCTCCCCTTTGGTTAAGTACACGATATTCCCTGCTTCAAACTCAATCTCCCCTTCACCTTGTAAAATCACGACCCACTCATGTTCCTCTTGATCATACCAGCCGGTTTCTGGGGAATGATGTCCGTGGGACACAATGCGTTCAATACGTACATTATCCAGCTTGAGTAAGTCATCAAATTGTTCTTGGGCTAACGAGCTCGGTAAGTTGTCGAAGAGGTTTTGTATCATCAGTGACTCCTTCATCGTCAAAGAATAATCAGCCAGGTACCACAATCAGCCAGGTACTACAATCAGGCCAAACGACTCTAACAGCTGCGCTTGTTGCCAGTCGCATATCTTTGCACCGTGCAGTGACACGCGGCGAACATCCAACCCATCGAGTTCGATATGGGTTAAGTCACACTCTTCAACAATGAAGCTGCCCCATTGCTCTGGGGAAAATTCGCCACGTGACAAATCAGAGCCTTTGAGACTGGCGCCCGAAAGATTGGCGCCTCGCCAGCGATTTTCAAACAGATCGCACTTTTCTAACATGGCGCGTTCAAAATTACTGTAATTCAAGTTGCAGCCAGTGATGTAGGCGGAGCAAAAATAGGCTTTATGACTAATGCGATTCGAGAAGTTGGCTTGGCTGAAATTGGCGCCCTTTAAATCGCATTCGCGAAACTCAATGCCGAAACAGTCTGCGCCAGTAAATTGAGTCATTGCCATCATACAGTGCTTAAAACTGGCCTCTCGCAGTTTGGTGTAGCGGAAACTGCACCCTTCTATGGATGACGCTTCGATAAAACGACAATGGATAAACTGGCTGTCGGTGAGATCGGCTCGGTCAAAGCTACACTCAATGAAATGGCAGTGGTCAAAAATGGCTTGCTGCAAATCTTGGTTTGAGAAATCTTCGCGATGGAAGTGTTGCCCTTGGTACTTCATATCAACTCCTTAGTTGAGCCAAGGCTATCATCTTAAGTTATTGAAAATCCACAAAAATAGTTTATTTAAAAACAAGCGCTTACAGGTGGCTTAAATCGCAAAAATAAGGGGGCTAGAAGCGATTCTAAACCCTTTGGTTTTTTATTTTCCTATGGGCGGACCTAGAAAAAAGTTTTGTTGCTCCTCATGCGTAAGAGGGCGAATTTCAAAAAGACACCAATGTCCGCTATTGTTCAAACTCAATCTTAGAAAAATGAGGATTTTCTGTGAGTGCTTGCATCGTTAAAATCATGTCGGTCGGTACCCACAGAGCATCTCCTCCCGTCTCGACTTCCAAGCACTCCTGCTTATGTTCATTAAAGCCAGTATTGACTGGTACGCCAGAGATCTCGCTGCCATCTTTTAACGTGAGGCAAACCCCGATACGGTAGAGACAAGCGATTTCTAAATAGTCATATTGATTGCAACTGATCATTGAGTTTCCTCTAAAGGGTTGGTCTGTGCTTGTCGGTGATCGAGTTCTGTCTGCCAAATAGCCAACAGGCCACCAGTGGTAACGTCACTCAGAGGGGGACAACACTTCTGGATTGACAATATTTTGCGCTTGGCCATGAGCAAACGCCACAATATTGTCGAACGCATAGCGGAAGTATAGCTCATAACTGTTTTGTTCTACGTAGCCGATATGCGGCGTGCACAATACGTTGGGCAAGGCCAGAATAGGTTCTTGCGTCATTGTTGCGGGTTCATGATGATAGACGTCGATGGCTGCGAACTTGTCTGAGCGGCGCTGCATCTCTTGAAACAGAGCACCCGCTTCCACTAACTCGGCTCGGCTGATGTTGACAAACAAACTGCCCGCTTTCATCGCAGCCAAATCAGAAGCTTTGACAATGGCGTGTGTTGCTGCGTTGAGTCGCAAATGCAGCGAGACAATATCACACTGTTGGAAAAACGCTTCTTTGCTGTCAGCGGCGAGAAAGCCATCCTCTTGCGCTTGGCGACGTGAGGACTCACTGCCCCAAACCATCACTTGAAGACCAAAGGCTTTGGCATAGCTCGCAATACGTTGGCCGATTTTGCCATATCCCCAAATGCCAATGGTTTGACCATGCAGCGTTCGACCTAAACGGTACGTTTGATTTTGTTGCCATTTACCTTGCTGCAGTTGCTGAGCGTAGCTGACTATCTCTCGGCTTGCTGCCATGATCAGTGCCCAGCAAAGCTCTGATGGAGCAATCGGCGAGCCTACGCCTTCTGCCACCGCAACGTTGGCATGATTGCACGCGCGAAGATCCAGATGATTGCTGATTTTTCCTGTTTGGCTAATGAGTTTTAAGTTTGGCAGCTTTGCTAAGAGGGAGGCGGTGATGGCAGTGCGCTCGCGGATTAACACCAAGGCATCAAATTCAGCCAGCGTGCTGGCAAGGATGGCCTCATCGGTTTCTGTGTGGTGAAACACGGTGACCTCAAAGGGAGCGAGTGCCGCAAAGCACTCAAGCTGACGAACTTGATCTTGGTAGTCGTCGAGAATGGCGATTTTCATAGTTACTTCCCACATGCACGTAACATTAATAAATCAAATTTTTAACTTTATTTCTGAGATGACAGTCCCATTTATCTTATTGATAAATCTGCGTAAAAAAGAAAAAGCACAATTTTATTACTAGTGTTTATCATGCTGATTTATAAAATCAAATTAGAAACGAAATCGCAGTGAGATGGATTCTTTGTATAAGATTGCGTCAGAGTTTCTATACAGGGCGTAAAAACATTTTTTTGGTGAAGTTGGCTGGTGGTTGTTTTCTGAACCATGGTTGTTGAGCTCGCAGTGTCTACGAGCCTTCGGGAGGAACCCGAAGAGATAAAATACAACATCAACAGGAAATCGATAATGAAACACAACCAACGTCATCGTCTCGGTCTTATGATTGCCGCAGTCATGTGTTCTCTTCCAGCCACCGCTGCAGAAATGGTGTCCGTCTCCGATAGTGCCGTATTGGAACAGGCTTTATCCGTTCAAGCTCGTAGTCTCGCGCCAGTCGAAAATGGCTTCGAGGCGGTTAAAACGATTCAACTGCCGAATGGCAAAACCAAAGTTCGATATCAACAAACCTATTTGGGCCTGCCTGTGTTTGATACTGCCGTTGTCGCGACGGAAGGACGCTCAGGATTGAGTAATGTGCATGGCATCATGGCACAAGGTTTGGCAGCCGATCTGCCTTCTGTGTCGGTGAATCTTGATCAGCAACAAGCCATCGCCCTTGGGAAGCAGCGCCACCAAGCGAAGCATGCCGATGCTCAAGCGCTCAACACAGAGAATGAAACCGCGCAACTGATGGTGCGCTTAGACGCAAACAACAAAGCTCAATTGGTCTATTTGGTGAGTTTCTTTGTCGCGGAAGAAGAGCCTTCTCGTCCCTTCATGTTCATAGACGCCAACAGTGGCGAGATATTGCAGGTGTGGGATGGCTTAAATCATGCGCAAGCAGACGGTACTGGACCTGGGGGCAACAGCAAAACAGGTCGTTATGAGTTTGGTACTGATTACCCAAGCTTTGTCATCGATAAAGTCGGGACGACTTGTACGATGGAAAACAGCGTGGTGAAAACGGTCGATTTACAAAACCGAACTTCGGGCTCAACAGCGTATAGTTACAACTGTCCAGGAGCCAGCAATTATAACGATCACAAAGCGGCCAATGGCGCGTATTCGCCTCTGAACGATGCACACTACTTCGGCAAAGTGGTGTACGACATGTACAAAGATTGGATGAATACCGCACCACTGACGTTCAAGCTGACGATGCGTGTCCACTACAGCAGCAATTATGAAAATGCCTTTTGGGATGGCTCTGCGATGACGTTTGGCGATGGCGCTTCTACCTTCTATCCGCTGGTGGATATTAACGTCAGTGCCCATGAAGTGAGCCATGGTTTTACTGAGCAAAACTCAGGTCTGATCTACAGCAATATGTCGGGAGGCATGAATGAAGCCTTCTCCGATATTGCGGGTGAAGCGGCAGAGTTCTACATGAAAGGCAGTGTTGATTGGATCGTTGGCGCCGACATCTTCAAGTCGAATGGCGGTTTACGCTATTTCGACCAACCCTCTAAAGATGGCCGCTCCATTGATCACGCATCTCAATACTATGATGGCCTCAATGTGCATCACTCCAGTGGCGTGTATAACCGCGCGTTTTATCTGTTAGCCAATAAAAGTGGTTGGAATGTACGTAAGGGTTTTGAGATTTTCACCTTAGCCAACCAACTGTATTGGACGGCAAACAGTACGTTTGATGCGGGAGCCTGTGGTGTGGTTAAAGCGGCTCAAGACATGGGTTATAACAGCAACGACGTCGCTGATGCGTTTAACCAAGTGGGTGTGAATGCCAGCTGTGGTGTCACACCGCCAAGTGGTAATGTGTTGAAAAACAACACGCCAGTGAGCAACTTAACGGGCAATAAAGGTTCGGAAGTATTCTATACCTTTACGGTCGATCGTAATGCGACGGCAGTGGTGTCCATTTCTGGCGGCAGTGGCGATGCCGATTTGTATCTCAAAGCGGGCAGCAAACCGACCACAAGCTCTTGGGATTGCCGCCCTTATCGTTACGGCAACAACGAAAGTTGTTCCGTTAGTGCGGCGCCGGGGACCACTTATCACGTGATGATAAAAGGCTACAGCAACTACAGCGGTGTGACGTTAAAGCTTCAATATTGATCTGACGTTAGAGATACCAATATAAGAAGAGGCACCGTCGTGTGCCTCTGTTTTCGTTCCCGTTCTTAATTAGAAACGGTTGCTAGAATCCTGAACCCGGCTGTTTAAGAAATTCCACCTCTTCCGGTGTGCTCTTGCGGCCTAAAATGGCATTGCGGTGAGGGTAGCGGCCGAACTGATCAATAATGGCTTTGTGACGCAGCTCGAAATCGTAGTTACGCTCCAATCCAGGTTGAGCAAATAAGCGCACCGCTTCTTGATGGATGAACGGCGATTCACTGTGCATGTATGGCATGTAGAGAAAGCTTTTCTCTTGGAGTGAAAGTTCACCATCGGCTCCTAGGGCTACAGCTTCCTGAGCGAGAGCCAGCGCCAGCGGATCCTGAGCGAAGGCTTGTGGCGTGCCACGGAAAATATTTCGAGAAAATTGATCGAGCACGATGATCTCTGCCAACCGTCCTTGAGGATGTTGTCGCCATTCTACTAACTCACACTGAGCCGCTTGCAATAAAAGCGAGCGAAACTTTTCAGTGACCACGCGATCGGTATCGTCGCTGCCAGAAAACCAATCTTTCGGTTGTAGCTGTTCAAACCAAAATGCCAGAACCTCACTGTACATGACTCTCTCCTTAATAATTTTTGTCTAAAAAGCGAACTGTAAATAGTTGGTGTTTTTGCTGCGAGGGAGGCCACAAGAACCGTCACGTGTTAGCGCAACAAGTCCCATATACTAAAAGAAAAACGTAACAGGGACGTTATGGAAACACCGTTGGCGAAATACACGCAACAAAGCTTTTTTACCCACCCCGGCCAATTTCTCAATACAGGACATCCAATACCAATCGATATTGCCGCAATGGTTCGTTTGGTTCAGCATAACCTGATTCATGCCTACTGGCTTGAAAAATATGGCGTCTCCAAGCCATTCAGCGAGCGGTTTGGTGAGATGCAATTGAGAACGGCGCAAGAGATCTTCGCTGAGTTAGCCAAGCGCACTGAAGGGTGGGTATTAGATGACAAACCGGAAGCCAAACGAGTGATTGGTATCTGTCGGGATTTCTCACTACTACTATGCAGCTTGCTGCGTCATCATGGCATTCCTGCGCGGTTGCGCTGTGGTTTTGCTTGTTATCTACGCCGAGGCAAATGGGAAGATCATTGGATTTGCGAGTATTGGCATACCCAGCAGCAACGATGGATTAAGGTTGACCCACAGCTAGATGGCATTCATCAGCAAGTCTTGAAGTTTGACTTTGACCCCCTCGATCTACCCGATGGCATTTTCCTGACGGCAGGAGAGATGTGGCAGGCCGTTCGAGAAGGCAAAGTGGAAGCAAAGCGATGTGGCATTATGCAGCTTCGTGGTACGCCCTATCTGAAAGCCAATCTGGTACGCGATTTGTTTGCGTTGACATCAATGGAACTACTGGCTTGGGACTGCGGTTGGGGGATGATAGAGCAACCGATGCATCCTATTGCGTCGGAAAGCGAATGGCAGTTGTTGGATGAACTTGCGCGGATGAGTGCCAATTCGGATAGTGAGATGGCCCGCTATTGCACGCAACATCATCAAGCGATATGTCTGCCCGAGCAATGGTGTTGGAGCCAAGCGCCAACGATAGCTCAGTTGTTTGACCGCGCCAGTGAAGAGCTCTACTGAGAACACTCAGAGGTATCTAGCTATGGAAGCACGCAGTAGCTTTAATTGATGGTTCAGCAAGGTCAGGTTAAAGCAGAGAGCAGCGTGAGTGGTGTTTGAAACAACGAAAAGTCAAACTGTCTCGTCATTGCAACCTTTGAGAGTTGCGTAATATTTATTGAGTAAAAACGTATATTTATCTTTCCATACAGTTCAGATTCGTGGTCAGTCTATGGCTGCGACACCACCAGTTACCATCTGATATTCTCTATGTGTTTCTGTAATAACGCTTTGATTTTTAATGCCTAAATATTTGGTATGACGTTCAGTAATAAGATGAAAGTCAAATTATTGGTGAAGAAAACAGCAGAGACTGGATCAGAATCCAGACATTTGATATGGTCTCTCACCAAATCTAAATTCATAAATTGTTACAACTGCCCAACATCGTTTTAAACGAGATTCGGTTGTATCGTATTGATATTAGAGCTTTTGTTCTGTTTCTTCCTCTGGCTAAACCAATAAGAAACAGTGTCAGGTGAATGACTGTTGGATGAGTTGTAGACAGAGCGATGAAAAACGGAGCTGAGCGGGTCAACGTAGCGGTTTCTGATCAAGAAATCGAAAAAATGAACATGCTACTAAAAAGCATCGATACCGACATGGCCGTATCGATGTCCTATGTTAGGCGTGCTCAAGGGGTCTCATTTGAACAACTGGAAAATCGCTTTTCCGGTATCAATGGCTCCACGCTCAAGCGCTACATGCAGCAAAGTTACCCATCAATGCGGCCCATTCACGTCGTCGCGGCACTGACGTGGGTGATGATGGTCCCCATGACGACGTTTTATTATGGCCTGAAAATGAAAGAACAGTATCGTGGCATGGACGACAAAGCCATCGAAGCGTTGCTGTGTATCGGCCGTTTGCCCAGTGATCAGTTCAACCTCTACTTAGAGTTGGTGGCGAATTTAATGGACGAAGCCACACGGCAAGAGTTCCTCGCCTTTAGAGCGGATCTTGAATCACAATACTCGTTATTGGCCAACTATAATGACTTATTACCCCCGCCTGTCTTAGATATTCACGCCTTTGCCATTGATTACTACCGCTCGGTTGCCATCACCGTAAAACGTTTTCGAGAGGAGTACAATATTCCGATCGAAACCATTTCCCGAGTGCTTGGGTTGTCGGAATATCAGTATCATATTCTAGAAGATGTAAACAAAATTCGTGATTTCCCCGTTGCTATCGGCTTTCGAGTTAAGCTCGGTTTCCACTTAAGCTCTCACGTTAACTTTACCAGCGAAATGCGTCAGTTCCCTGAGTTCCATCAACTGCGCCAAGTGCAGCACGTTCGCGATATGCTGATTGTCGAGGCCATGAGCAAGCTGCGTGGAGCCAAGAAAAAGAGCGCTATCGAAATATTGAGTCATTTATCAAAAGTGTACATATAGAACTGTGATCTGTATCGACTGAGTGAAAATAACCAACTCAAATTACACAGTGACTTGAGTTGATTATAAATCACTGAGAATTGAAAATAACCACTGTAATTAGATTAAATTGGCCAGAGTTCTCTTTAAGGAAATTGCCGAAGCGGCTTGTGCGATCATAATAGCTGCGACTGTTTCGGGATGTTGTAAGTGAACAAGGTGGTCCGCATTTTTGATTACCACAAAATGGCTATTTTTAAGTGCGGATGCAAATTCATAAGCGACCTCTTTAGTGACGTAGGGATCATATTCACCCACACAAATTGTGCAGGGGATATTGATGTTTTTAACATTAGTTGGGGTGTGAACTAATAGCCTGACGGAGTTTTCAAAAAATACGTCGATGCGTTCTTGGTGCATTTTAGATATTTCTCGTTCGGTGGCGCGAATAATCGCCTTGTTACGTGGAATATCCGGATGTTGAATGGTCAGAGAATGCGTAAAACTCTGCGCAAAATGGTTCGGGCTGTGCATTGCGGCGGCGATCATCTGTTTGGTGGCGAGGCGCCCTGAAGAGGGGATGCCGGGGACGCCGCCACAGATAGAAAGGCTCAGCACATTTGGCCAAATATCGACAAGCTCCACAGCCACAGCGGTGGCATACGAAAAGCCCATGACATGGGCTCGATTCACACCAAGATGGTCGAGTAACTCTTTGAGCATCAAGGCTTGCTGGCGAATCGATATAGTGGAATCCAGCGGAGTGGTACGACCGGTTCCTGGGACTTCAATGGTGAAAACATTTAAGTGGCGAGCAAACGCAAGGGAAAATTGCTGCACGCTTTCAATGTCTTGCAAAGCGCCAAGCAAGAATACGGCAAATTGGTCACTTTCTTGATGGCGGTAGGCCGCGTAGCGATAGTGATTGCCGTTCAGGACTATTTTATGGATATCCATAGTGTTCTCCTTTTATTAAAGAAGTACACAATATAAATGATGATAAAAATGAGAAGTTTGGGTTAGGTGCTACAATGAAAAACGAAGAATTGGAACAATATCTTTCTCAGGCTGAACAGCCAGTGAAAGATTTTATGGCTGAAGTGCTGGAAACGCTTGGAAAAAAAATAACGAAAGAAGAAGAACCCTTAATTAAGCTTCAGTATTTTGGTGCCAACATAGAAATTAAATTGACCTCATTTGAAGGCGTTTACGAATTAGAGCGCTCACACTTTAATATGTGAATAGTCAATAAAAAAGCCAGCTTTTGCTGCTTTTTTATTGACTATTCAGGCTGGTTATTTCTTTTGTGTTTTGGCACGTAATTTAATATAGAAATTGGCACAGCTTTCTTCGGTGTAAAACCTTCCACTTCTCGGCGCTCAAGCAAGTGTCCTAGACGGCTCTCAATCATGCATAGGTTTTTGAAGTTGTCCTTTGAAACCAATGAAATCGCTTCACCCTTGGCATTAGCACGACCCGTACGGCCAATTCGGTGGACATATTCATCGGCAGGGAAAGGTAAGTCGTAGTTCACCACGCGTGGAAGTGCTTCAATATCGATACCACGAGCAGCCACACCCGTTGACACCAAGTATTTGATTTTTCCTGCTTTAAAATCTTCCAGAAGTTGCTCTCGCACCGCTTGGCTGCGGCCACTGTGAAACGCTTCGGCAACGATGCCTCGTTTTTCTAACTGAGAGACCAGCTTGGCAGCACCATGTTTGGTCTCAATAAAAATTAAGGTTTGATCCCACTGATTTTCTTTGATCAAGTGACTGAGCAAGGCCGATTTTTGGTCTTTGTCTACGGTGATGATCCACTGCTCAATGTTGGATTTAGACGCTTGCTTCGCGGCAATGCTGATCTCGAACGGATTGTGAATGGCGCTTTTAGCCAGATCACGCACTTTATTCGAGAGGGTGGCAGAGAACAGCAAATGCTGAATGTTTTCAGGCAAGCGATCGAGGATCTTATTGATGTCATCAATAAAGCCCATATCGAGCATGCGATCGGCTTCATCAAGCACTAACATCTCGATTTCTTCGAAATAGACGGCGCGTTGACCGTACATATCCAGCAGCCGTCCTGGCGTGGCGACAAGAATATCTAAACCTTCAATTAAGGCTTGTTTTTGCACTTTTTCGTCAACGCCACCGAACATGGCCAATGAGCGAAGTGCTAGGTTTTGTCCATACTGCTTAATTTTTTCGTCGACTTGGATCGCCAGTTCGCGTGTTGGAACCAAAATAAGGGCGCGAATACGCTTTTTCTTTTGTGTTTGACCATGACGCAATTTCTCAAGTATTGGCAGAACAAAACTGGCGGTTTTACCTGTCCCTGTTTGCGCCGCTGCAATCAAATCTTGGCCTTCAAGAATGACAGGAATGGCTTGGGTTTGAATGCGAGTGGGTTTTGGGTAGCCAAGTGTATCAATGGCGTCAGTGAGCGACGCACACAAGCCGAGTTGAGTAAAGGACATAGTTAATCTCAAACGAATAAAGGTAGCTAGAATGCAAAGGGCTGCATTCTAGCATAGTACAAGTCAAAACGCTGTTTACAATCAATGCTGATTCGCCAAGGTTTGTTCACCCATGGCGATCAGCACATCAAGAATACGTTCTCCATCCGCACGCAGGCCGTTGTGTTCATATTCGTTGGTGATCCAGGCTTTGGCGCTGGGTATTAAGGCCAACGTTTCACGGCTAAAATCCATTTCAACAAACATATCGTCCGCGTAGACCGCACAACTCACAGGGACGCGGTTTTGCGCCAGTTGCTCTGCGTCATAGAGTGGCGTCCAATCCACTTTTGTCGCTAACATTTCAGCCGCTTGTTTGAGAGGCTGTAGGGTCGAGTATTGTTCAAACATCCAAGGAAACACCATTTCGCCAGTGAAATAAAACGCTTTGCCTTTTTGATAATTAAACGCTTCAAGTGATTGGCGCACACGATGCGCACTCCATTGAGAGGCAAAACCTTGGCAATAAATGGATTCGTGCAATAGGGCGTAAATCGGGTTGGTGTGGAAAGATTGCTGCTGCAGCATTTGATGCAAAAATTCGTAGCGCAGTACAGTTTGACCATTGATCTCGATAAAGGCGTTTTCCAACAAGTAATAGGTTGAAAGGAAGGTGTCACTCATGCCGAAATGAATGCCAAGTTGTTGAAACTGTTCAACTGTAAAACGCTGTCCGTTTGGCAGATACTCGTCGTTTTCCAGCAGATGATCCGCAATGCGTTGGCATAGTGCTTGCGCTTGGGGAAATTGTGCGAAAAAGGCTTGGTTTTTGTCCATCGTACGCTTGAACGTCGCCTGATAAACCTCATCGGGATGACGAGAGATTGAAGGCACACCGCCGGTGATATAACTTTGCAGCAAGCTATCTGGATACAAGGAAAGATAGGTCAGAGAGCAGAACCCGCCAAAACTCTGGCCGAGAATTGCCCATTTATCGACGCCAAACTGCAGGCGAATAAACTCCGCGTCACGCACGATATTGTCAGCGCGAAACAGGCTGAGGTAGTCAGCTTGCTGCTCAGGCGTGAGATGAGCCAAAGTCTGGTGGCTGATGACGCTGCTGTTGCCTGTTCCACGCTGATCCAGCAACAAGACGCGGTATTGCTGCAGTGCTCGTTTTATCCAGCCACTATTGCCCATCGGTCTCCCCGCAGGAAAACCAGGACCGCCCTGAAAATAGACCAGCCAAGGTTTGTTTGTTGTATTGTCGCCATGTTGATTCACTTCTCGCGCGAAGATCTCAATGGTGCCTTTGGATGGATCATCATAATCAAGCGGAACGGTAAAAAAATGAGGGACAAATTTTAATCCTTGATGGACGTAATGAGGGAGCGAGGGCATGGTTTCTTTCCTTGTAGAGTTTCCTGACTGACAACAGCCATAGTGGCGGGAGTATAACGGAAATCGCTGCCCAGTTTAATCGTGCTCGATGCCTGATGTGTGCCAGCTTTGACTTGCTTACGGAGTCCGTGGCTTGATGTATTTTCAAAAAAAATTTGAAAAAGAATTCACTGCTTGATGGTTTTTAACTGTGCTTCAAACGCTTACAGTACTTACAACAACACAGAGTTCTAACCTATTACCGCCATTTTATCGGAGAAAAATATGACTATTGTTCAAGCTGCCCAATCCCGCTATTCCACGAAAGCCTTTGATGCTTCGCGCAAATTGCCTGAAGAAAAAGTCGCGGCAGTGAAAGAGTTAATCCGCATGAGTGCGTCCAGTGTCAACTCGCAACCTTGGCATTTCATTGTCGCGAGCAGTGAAGAAGGAAAAGCGCGCATCGCGAAAGCAACACAAGGTGGTTTTGCTTTTAATGAGCGCAAGATTTTGGATGCCTCTCACGTAGTGGTGTTTTGCGCCAAAACATCGATTGATGAAGCGTACTTACTCGACCTTTTGCAGAGCGAAGATAAAGATGGCCGCTTTGCCGATGTCGAAGCAAAAAATGGTATGCATGCTGGCCGCTCATTTTTCGTCAACATGCATCGCTTTGACTTGAAAGACGCGCATCACTGGATGGAAAAGCAAGTTTACCTCAATGTCGGGACGCTGCTATTGGGGGCCTCTGCGATGGAGATCGACGCAGTGCCAGTTGAAGGCTTCGATGCCAAGGTGCTTGATGAAGAGTTTGGTCTGCGTGAGAAGGGCTTTACCAGCGTGGTGATTGTGCCACTGGGTTATCATAGCGAAGACGATTTTAATGCTAAGCTGCCAAAATCACGTTGGCCAGCAGAGACCGTTTTTACCGAAATCTAACGACAGGTAACGCATGATGATCCATTTAATTGCTGAAATAAAAGCGCATGCGGATCGCGTTGACGAGGTACGCAGCTTGCTGCAATCGCTCTTGGAGCCGACGCGTCAAGAACAAGGCTGTTGCCAGTATGAGCTGTTTGCGGACAACCAAATTGAGGGGCTGTTTTTAATGCAGGAAATTTGGTGCTCACAGCAGAGCCTAGATAGACACATTGCCAGTGAGCATTTTCAACGGTTTAAAGACCGTATTGAAGAGGAAGAACTACTGGAATACTTGCACCTTCGTCCATTAACCTTCGTCGCCTGAATAGTCGCAGAGTTCAATGGCTGCCAGTACTGCCTTGCGCTGCTGGCAGCATTTTTGTTGAACGAATTCCTGAAACTGTCGCATTAACGGCGTGAGTGCTCGGCGATCCGTGCACATCATGTAAATCGGCACCGAGCCGCCATCCCATTCGGGTAAAATGCGAACCAATTTGCCTTCCAAAATATCTTGGCTCACGTCCATCAGCGATTTGTTGGCGACCCCTTTGCCTTTTAACGCTTGCCGATGCACGACTTCACTGTCATTGGTGGTCGGGTTGCCGCTGACCAGAACATGTTCACTTTGCCCTTCGAAATGCAATGTCCATTTGTTGTAAATCGCCCCTGACACCATATAGCACAGGCAGTTGTGCTGTAGTAAATCGCTTGGATGCGAGATAGGGGGCTGGCTGGCTAAATAGTCGGGCGAGGCGCACAAAATACGCTCATTGGAACGACAAAGTGGAATGGCAACCAGATTGGAGTCTGCGGGTTCTCCATAGCGAATCGCCAGGTCGACAGGTTTGGAGTACATATCGGTCAGGCTATCGGAGAGGTCGAGTTTGATGGTCACCCGAGGGTGCTGTTCGATGAACTCGTCAATCCACTCCAGCAGCATATTACGACCAAAATCCGAAGGTGCGGTGATGTAGAGTTGCCCGGCCAACTCGCCTCGCGCGCTGTTGATTTCGTCTAGGCCGTCTTGGAGCAAACTCAATGCCGCGGTGGTTTTTTGCAGAAACAACGCGCCGTCGCTGGTTAAGCGCAAGCTTCGGGTTGAACGAACAAACAAGGGAAAACCGACTTGCTCTTCTAATCTTTTGATGGCGGCACTGACCGCGGCCGGAGTGAGATCAAGACTATTGGCGGCTTGCGAGAAGCTACCTTGTCGAGCGGTTTCCACAAAAATATTGAGATCGTTGAGCGCTTTCATACATCGAAGTGAACGGCGAATAATGGGGTACGACTATAGCGTATTGATAAAAAAAATGCCTCATCCAATCGAGAAGAGGCATACAAAAGAAGAGAGCATCATTGCCCGCCG
Organism: Vibrio sp. 03_296; assembly: GCF_002265885.1. NCBI lineage: Bacteria > Pseudomonadati > Pseudomonadota > Gammaproteobacteria > Vibrionales > Vibrionaceae > Vibrio > Vibrio sp. 03_296. The sequence continues at coordinate 14,594 of NZ_NPKW01000160.1, read as the reverse complement.
TTCAAGCGTGGCTGCTGTTTGCTGCCACTCTATTGGGGCCGCGGGCGTTAATGCGTTTTCGTCATCAAAACGGCTGGGTAACAAACCGCTTGCCAATAAGTGTAGCGAAACCATCGATGGTTTGTCTGTAAGTCATTGTAAGCGTTATGCCTTTTTAGCTTCGATACTGAAAATAGCATCGCGCAACACGGCGGGTAGCTGTGCTTTGCTTTGATTTTTAAAATCGAACATGACGACGGTTGCACTGCCTGTGGTGGTGACTTTACCCATCTTTTTGCTGACGACTTGATACTCCATGGTGAAGCGGTCTTCCCCTACCTCACTGACGCGAGAACCGATCAGTAGCGTATCCGGAAACGTCACCGGAATACGATATCGGCACTGGGTTTCGCTGAGTACAGGGCCAATCTGATTGCTTTTGATTTCATCCATTAGGTTGATTTTATTAAAGTATTCAATCCGTGCTGTTTCGAAATAGCGAAAATACACCACATTATTGATGTGTTGTAGGGCATCCATTTCACCCCAAGTGACGTTGATTTCGGTAACAACCGGAAAATCTTGCAGTAGTAGTTCCATATCGTTGTGATTCCGTGACCTTGATAGCTGTTTTGAGTCTTTATTCTAAATTTTATTAATAGAGTGTGTAATGATGCATTTAACGTTTTGTAAATAAAATGATTAAAAATTGTTGTTTGTTGTGGTGTTTCCACTTTACTTAAAGAGATGTGGCGGTTACTTTTTGCATAACCGTGTCAGAGTGAGAGGTAGATATGGCTGAACTTAAAATCGCTGAACATCGAGATTTTGCTAAGGCCGTGGTAGAAAAGCGCACCGATTGGACGGGGGAGCTTTTTAGCCTACGTGTTACTGGCACACATTTGGATTTCAAAGCAGGTCAATTTACCAAGCTGGCTTTACTGGATGAACAAGGCCAAATGGTGAGCCGTGCTTATTCTCTGGTGAATGCCCCTTCGGTGCTGAATGATTGGTTGGAGTTTTTGATCGTCTCTCACCCACAAGGAAAGCTCACGCCGAAATTGCAATCGCTCAAAACAGGGGATGAGATTTATGTGGGCAAAAGCGCTCATGGTGATCTCACTTCTGACATCATTCCCAAAACCACCGAAGATCTCTGGCTTTTTGCCACAGGGACTGGCATTGGCCCTTTCCTTTCACTCCTTGATGACATTACCCATCAGCCTCGTTGTGATCGCATCATATTGGTTCATTGCGTACGATATGAAAAAGATCTTGTCTATCGCTATCTGATTGAACAGTTGAAAGAGCTGTATGGTGGCCGTTTAGTTTACGTGCCCATCGTGTCGAGAGAGCAAGTACCGAACACGCTACATGGTCGAATTCCGGCATTGCTCTCTTCTGGGATACTGTTCCATCACCTTGGCATGGAGATGTTTGCCAAAACCAGTTTTGCCATGTTGTGTGGTAATCCGGAAATGATTAAAGACACCTCTGCGGCGCTGCAGAACTTGGGTTTGGAAAAATACCGTCGTCAAACCGGAGGAAATATCATTTTTGAGCGCTACTGGTAAAAATCAGTGCAATGCCGCCAAGCACGAGGGCGCTGGCGACAGTGCTCACGATAGTCAGCGGCTCATTTAACCAAATCACCCCAGCAGCCATCGCAATCACTGGCACAGAGAGTTGTGCAATGGACGCTTGCAGCACCGATAACGACTTCACCGCCATGTACCACACCACATAACCAATCCCAGACGCCAACACGCCAGAAAACAAAGCCCAAACAATGCCATTGACGGATACGGATGAGACATTCAGTAGCCAAAAACCACACAGCAATGCCAGTAAGGATGCAAAGCTAAAGCCTTGAGCGATGGCTTGTGTGGGCGATTGTGCCTGTTTGCCCAATAAGGTAAAAATCGCCCAGCAAACCCCGGCTATCGCCATCATGAATGCGTCCATCGCATCGGGTGTTTGCGCAGAAGGTGACATTAAAACGATAAACCCGCTGATGGATAGGGCGACGCCGCCCCACTCTAATTTAGAAGGGCGATGGCCAGAAAACAGGTGGAAGGCGATGAGGCTAAACTGCACCACCGCAAACAGAATTAATGCGCCAGTACCGGTAGTGAGCCCGACGTAAGCATAGGAAAAGGCAACGGCGTAACCAAACAACGCGACACCAGCCAGCACACTTGCTCGGTTTAAAAAGGCTGATTTGCTCAACAGTTGGCGCATTTGACTCGCTTGAGTGAACGATAAGATAACCAGTAAAGTGACCGCGCCTGACAACAAGCGAATGAAAGTAAAGCTACCCGGATCAATGCTTTGTTCTGCCAGCGCTAAACGACAAAAAACCGAGTTTGCGGCAAACGCGATCATCGCGATGGCCGTTAGTGGGAATGCAGACATCGTTTTCTCATTTTGTTGTTTTTTCTATTTTAGTTTGAATAAGACCGACGTGTTGCTGCAGAGATTTCACTAAAGAGGAAATAAAAACGCTGCCTGAAGGGTTTGGCTAAAAGGGAACGCGAGAGAGGGTAGAGAGATTGACGATGGATGGCAAGGCAAGGTTAGGTGACAAGAGGAGGTGATGAACACCTCCTAATTGCTTAAGCCACATTACGATTATTGATTGATGTAGGCTTTGAAGCGAGCTTTGGTGGCGTCATCGGCTTTGTCATACCAGAAGTGCAGCATCTCTTCTGCGGTGTTATCGCCCGCCTTCACTTTGGCTTCAACACCGGCCACTGGCTCGGGCTTGATTGTTGCCACTGACACTGTTGTACCGATTGCCGCGATGCCGCCAGTTTGGTTGTAATCTGCGGCTTCACTGGCGTAGTCTCGGCCAATCTGCATGCCGGATTTCACCAGTTTGTCTTCAGACTTGGTCACAGCTGCGCCTTGTTCATCAACCAACTGCCACTGCATTTGTTTGATTTCCTGCTCTGCTACACGGTGATCTCGATACTTTGGCAGTTCGAAGTTGAGGTCGGTATCGGTGGCGGAAAATTTTGCGATGATCACGTTACTCTCGACGCCAATACGATCATTACCTTGGCTGAAGTAGGGCTCGTATTGAAAGATGATTTGGTTTTCACCATTTGGCAATTCAATGGTTTTTGAAGAGGCAAATAGGCTGCCAGAGAGCTTGGCTTTCTGCCCGTTGGCGACAAACAGAGTGACGTCATCCGGTACATGTAGGGTAACAGCGGCAGTTGCCATGCCGCTGATACTCATTGCTAAAAGGCATGTTAACGGTTTGATGATATTCATATTTATTATTCCAGACTACGAGAGGTTGCTTCTGCTTGAGATTGCCCAGTTCAACGAGCCATTGCAACGCTTGTATGTAAGAAGTTTGAAAAATTCATCAAACTTTCATCTCGTGCAGCACAATCAACCGAATGTTTCGCGCTCGAGCCCGTCATGCTCAAAACGAAAACTTCAGATTGTAAGAACGTGTTGGCACAATCAATGATGTACGTTCACGAATGAGTTCTTTACGTCGACTTTCCAGTGTTTTTCTCTGCTGTTTGTTCTCGTTGTCGTTTTTGAGTATGCGCAGTTGTGTATCAATATCGCTGATTTCTTTGTTGATCTCATTGAGTCGTTTTTGAACCAGATAATCTTGATAACCTTTCTGATAGTTTTCGAGAAAACGTTCGTTGTTGCAAACACCGTAGTATTCGCGGCCTTGCTTACCGACGCGGTAGCCGTTATCTGCTGAGCAGTAGAGTACGGTGCCTTGCTCAAAGCCACGCTGCCACATCTCTTGATCTGGGTAAACACCGGCGTCACGACAATCTTTCACATAATCGCTGATCACCGTGGGATTGACGCCATTTTGCCCATCTAAATAGCCAATTTGTTGCCAGTTAGCGCTACGGCATTCTTCAGGACTCATGGAAGAACAAGCGGAGAGAATCATAGGGATGAGTAAAAGGAGTAGTGTTTTTTCATGACAGCGGTAACTAGAATCAAGGAACAGGAGGCTCGATTCTAATTAAACGCTGTTTTATTTCAATGAATCATGACAAAACCATACAAAACTATAATTGTTTTGCTTGCGGAGATGAAAGTGCGGAGCGTAGTGAAAAGCCCGTCACCATCATGGTGCCACTCAAAACCAAAACCGTACCCGCCAAGGTATTGATACCAATAGGTTCATTGAGGATTAAATATCCCCAGAGGATGCCAAATACCGGGATCAAAAAAGTGACAGACAAAGCAGACGCTGGGCCAATTTCACTGATGAGACTGAAGTACATCAAGTAAGCGATACCCGTGCACAAAATGCCGAGCGAAAAGACTGAGAGCCACTCAATCGAGGTTGGTATCGCATTCATCGGCACAAAAGGCAGCAAGGGCAACACAATCAGCACGGCAGCCCACATACTGCCATGTGCATTGGCGAAGGCAGACACTTGTGGGGCTCCTTTGGTGTAGTTTGTTGCTATGCCGTAGCAACATGCGGCCATGACGCCAGCAGTGATAGGCAGTGCGGCTTGCTGACCAAGATTGATGGCATCCCAACCCACGAGCACCACCACCCCAGTTACCCCTAACATCAAGCCGAACACTCCTTTGGTGGAAATGGGGGTTTTATGCCAGAAAAAACCAATCACCGTGCCCCAAATCGCCGCGGTTGAGTTGAGTACCGCCAGCGTAGAGGCATTCAAGGTTTGCGCCGCGTAGGCAAAACAAAGAAAAGGCAACGCCGTATTGAACAGGCCAATGATAAAAAAGTGTTTTGGATGACTGAGCAAAGCACGAATGTGTTTGCGCAGGTAGAGGGACACCAGCAGTAAACTGATGGCAGCAAACAATACACGAAGCTCAATGAGATACGCAGGACCAAAACTGTGAGCTGCGATGCGCATAAATAGGAATGAACTTCCCCAAATAGCGGCAAGGCAGACGAGACGAAGAAAGCTAGCAGCAGACATAAGTGTATTTTCTTTGTGTTGATATTGTAGTTTTTGTGTAAACGAGAGAAGTATACGTGAATGGAATAAATAAGCTAGCGAGGGAGAAAGGCCACTTCACAGAGGAAGAGAATCAACCTCTGTGAAGTGTATGGAATGATGGTGGATGAGTTTAGTAACCAATAATGTATTTTGTTTTTATTCTTGGCTTTAACAGTTTTTTTAGCATTACAGCTGAGCAAGTACTAATCGTGATCACCAAAGCGAACGTAATGAAATAGTAAGTGGGATTATACGAAGATTGCTCGCCATAGAAAGGCAATCTTTTTAAGGTTGTGATAACCCAAGGATGAATGAAGAATATTGCAAAACTTGTATTAGCGATGGTGTTCATGATTTTATTGTTAAATACATATATGTTAGTTAGGTAATAAACAGACAAACAAAGGAAGAATTTTTGGATAAACATAAAATCAATGCCATTAAATTCAAATATTTCCTTTGTATAGTTCCCTTGATGACCTGTGTAAGATTGATAAACGGCAATCAATAGTGCCAATAGAGTAAAAATAAAAGCTTTTGTTTTCGAACGATCTTCTTTCGGATTACCGTGTAATGAAACATAAATACCCAACAGATATATTGGCGTGAAGTAAATAAACATCTGTATTGGATTAATGTTTTCATAGGATCGATGAACCACAATGGATAATATTGACAATAGAGCGATTGTTATGATCTGCTGGTTTCTGGCCGCATGAATAAACTTTACATGTAGTGGAGAGCAAAGGAAGAGTAAGATAGCGCAAGGAATATACCAATAAGCCGTAATCATTCTGCCGGTTAAGTAGTATTTTAAAATGGTGACGGGATCAGAATCACCTGCGTTGAAAAATGCAATATTGCCGTAATCTGCGGTAGAACTAAAATATCCCCCTTTCATTGCATACAACATGAATATTGCCATGGTCGACAAAAATAAATAAGGTGTAACAACTTTACTAAACTTAGAGCTTATAAATTTTGAGTAACTAAAGCTCTTGTAAAAAACATGATGAAACATATATCCTGATATGAAAACCAGCAAGGCAGTACAACCGCTGAGAATGTTCTTAAAAACACTCGTATAAAATGGCGTATTTTCTAATCCATAAGCGTATACATGAACCATAACTACCATTAAAATGGCGATGGCTCTAAAGTTGTGTATTGATTGAATGAACATAACCTATCTCGTTTTTTTTGTCTGTAGACATATTAATTGTTAGATATGTATGTAGTTCATGCTTGATGATGTTTTTTTTATCCTTGTCGATTTGATCTTGTAATGTTATCGAGGAGATGAAAGTTTTCTATTCAATAAGAAAGCTAGCGCTTTTGATGATTTTTTCATGCTTTGCGCTAGCTTGAGTATTATTTTCTGATGTTTTTACTCATTATTATTCATGGCGACTGCTCTGCCAGTGTGGCGTCCAGACAGATGCATGACGCAAAGTATGAGTAAACTACAACCCACGAGTACGATGCCTAAGTGCTGTACGCGAGCGGCGAGCGCAAGGCCAAATCCAATCAACAGATAGTACATTAGCCCAAATAGTGCTCCAGCACTGCCGGCATGCTCTCGGTAGTGAAGCAAAGCCCCACTAAGAACATTCGGAATGGCGATGCCAAAGGCCATGACGACACTCATCATTGGCAGCAAGAACCAAATTGAGTTCAAACAGAGAAACACTCCAAGTGAACCAAGCACGAACAATGTGGCAGCAAAGCGCAGCAATGTGGTTTGAGACACTTTTCTTGCGAGCAGGCGCTTATTGATATAGCTGGCACAGAACGTTGCGAGCCCCAGCACAATGCCGCTGTAACCAAACTCACGAGCGCTATAGCCCAGTTGAACAAACGCAAATCCGCCGAGTTGGTAATAGGCAAACAACGCGATGTTATACAGTGCAACCAGTAGGGCGGCGGCCCAAATCTCGCCGTCTTTGACCATTTTTGTTGCCAGCGGCAGCAGTGCGGTCGATATTCGCTTTTGTTGAGTTTCAGGAAGTCGCGCTGAGGCAAGTGTGAACACGGCCATCGCTGCGACAAACAGGGCGATAAACACTGAGCGATAGCCCCCCAAGGAGACGAGTTGTCCGCCAAGCAGCATGCCCAACACCGGACTGATCGCGATGCCTAATCCCATCAGAGAGAAAACTTTGGCAAGCTCCTCACCTTGAAAGGCGTCTCTCAGCATGGTTTGGGTGACAATGGATCCAACCGCAATGCCAAAAGCACTAAGGATTCTTGCGATCATTAACACAGCAAAACTGTCGGTCACGATGGCCAACAGTGATGCGCCAGCGTAGAGAGTCAGCCCAAGTAGCATGGTTGGTCGGCGTCCCCATCGATCGCATAAAATGCCCCAACACACCACGCCAAAGGCAAAAGCCGCAAAATAAACAGACAGGGTTTGCGCGGCAATGTGCTCAGGCACGGCAAAAGAGACAGAGATGGCGGTGAGCGCCGGGCTATAAATGGTTTCTACAACCTGTGGCAGCATCAGCAGTAACACCATGAGCCAAAGTGAAGGCGTTTGTTTCATAAGTTGCTCTCAAAAATAACTTGGTGCCTAGTGTAGTGAGAGACTAAAATTTCCAGTTAACAACATTAAAACGAAAAATATCAATATTCGGACATATGGCCATCATAAATCATCAAACTGTATTCAATGCTGATCGACTTCCTGGTCGAGTGATTGGGATTGCCGCAGACGTTGGACAGCACGACTCTGGCATGCACCAACACCACAAAGGTCAGTTGCTTTATGCGCCAAGAGGTTGCATGAGCTTCGCCTTAGAAGGGGCAATCTGCATCTTACCGCCCACCAAAGCAGTGTGGATCCCTCCTCGGGTGGCACATCAAGCGGTGATGACCAATGTGGTGGCCTATCGTTCGCTCTACTTTGATTGCTCTGAGATAAATAGCCCAGACAAGGTAACGGTGATTGAGGTCAATGAACTGCTGCGCGCGTTGATTGAACGAATGGCTTTTTGGCCTTGGGACAAAAATGAACAAGAGATGACGCACACGCTAGCGCTGTTTTGGGAAGAGTTCTTTGCTGCGCAGCAACACGATTATCGTCTGCCATTGCCCACCGATCGCCGGCTAAAGAAATGGAGTCAGCAACTGGTAAAAAGTGATTTCTTAGCGCCCAGTTGTGGCGAGTTGGCGAAGCAAGTGGGCGCCAGCAGCAAAACCATTACCCGTTTGTTTAAACAAGATACGGGCATGTCGTACCAAGAATGGCGGCAACAATGGCGGGTGTTGAAAGCGATTGAATTATTATCTACACCGTTACCCGTGAGCGAAGTGGCGCACCAACTGGCTTTTTCCTCTGACAGTGCGTTTATCGCATTTTTCAAAAAGCAAATGGGGCAGACCCCGCTGGCGTTTGTGATGCAAAAATCGCATGCATAACCGCGTGATGCGTTGTTATACTCAAGTAACCTCGAGAGGCGAGTGTCAGCGAGAGTTAACGGGTCATCCAGCGCGCCAGTGTCAGTGTCAGTGTGGCAGTTATCGATCCAGTAAACATCGGCAAGAAGGAGCAAATTTGCATGGCGACGCGAGAGCGGGTTTGTTGAGCTGTATCGGAAATCATAGATGGTGCCGCGTTGTCTGCTAAATAACTGTGTTATGGTGGAAAAATAACCGAAAAGCTCTGTTGCTGTTCAATCCTTTCAACGCCTATGGAGGATTCGTTATGCCCATTCATTTAAGACGACCTTCTACTCGTCGTATGGTCCTGATTGTTGCGCTGGCTCTGCTCATCGTGCTCAAAGTTAACCTCTATTCGTCACAGCCTGTGGTGCATTGGGGGCAGGTGTCGGAAACGGCAATCGGCTATGACGATGAATTTACTCAGCCGCATACTTTGGTCAATGTCATCTTGCAAAATGGCGATACTCTTCAAATGGAAGTGCCGCGCAAGGGGCAAGTCTTGGTGGGGGATAGGGTTGAGATTGTCGAACATCCCCGATGGCTAAGAAAGCCGTTGTTAACCTTTCGCGTTCATCTCGACGAGGCTTGAAGCCCTCACACGCTCGATTTTTCAAAGATTCTCATTTGGCGAGAATTTTGCGTTTCTCTTGCTGGTTTCTTGCGCTTGATCTTTTACGATTTGACCAATCAAGATCAAAAAGGGAAGGCATCGGTGATCAGTTTGTTTCTAAAATCTTTGTTGGGCGCGGCGGCTGTGGTCATTATTGCGCTGTTGTCGAAAAGCAAAAACTTCTACATTGCAGGCTTAGTGCCTTTATTTCCCACCTTTGCCCTGATTGCGCACTTCATTGTCGGCAGTGAAAGAAGCATGGAAGACTTGCGCCAAACCGCGCTATTTGGTCTTTGGTCTTTGTTGCCTTATGCCGCCTATCTTGCTGCTGTTTACTATTTTAGTTACCGCTTTAGTCTGGTTACAACACTTTCTGCAGCGACGGTGATTTGGTTGATGGCGGCTTCGCTATTGATCGTCGCGTGGACCAAAGTGATGATTTCGGTTTGATGCGAATTTGCTCAATAGCGGAATTGATTTGCATCAACAAAGGCGTCGATTACATTCTTTATAAAAATGTAAATAAATAGTAAATCGACGCACGCGATGAAAGGTTGCACAAGCTTTGTACAGATTACGCACTTTTAACATCGATTTTTGTCATAAAAACCATCGTTTTTTTGCGTTATCACCGCAAAATCGTTTGCTTTAAGTTACTTGCCAAAGCGCATCGGTCAAGAAATGCGCAGCTCTAGTGAGATTGGAATAACTCTCGAGAAAGGAAGTAACGATGAAAAAAATCATTGCAGTGAGTCTCTTATCTGTCGTGTCATTTGCGACCTTGGCAGAACGACAGGCGCAAGAACCGATCAAAGTGATTGATCCGGTTGTTGGGTTGGACGCGAAGAAAGTTGAATTGGGAAAAACCTTATGGTTTGAGCCTCGATTATCAGCCTCTAACACCATTTCGTGTAACTCATGTCATAACGTGGCCAAGGGTGGGGTGGATAACCTACCAAGCTCCATTGGACATAAATGGGCGATTGGACCGATCAATTCACCCACGGTGTTTAACTCGGATCTCAACTTCGTGCAGTTCTGGAATGGTCGCGCCAAAGATCTTCAAGAGCAGGCCGCAGGGCCGATTGAGAATCCGCTAGAGATGGCATTTACCCATCAATTGGCGATCGACACCTTAAAATCGATTCCTCAGTACCGCACTTGGGTCAAACAAGCGTATGGGGTGGAAGAGTTCACCTTAGAGCAAGTTACGGACGCCATCGCGACCTTTGAGAAAACGCTTCGTACCCCCAATGCACCGTTTGACTTGTGGTTAAGAGGGGAAGACAGCGCGCTCACCACGGCCCAAGTGGAAGGTTACGAGCTGTTCAAAGCGAAGGGGTGTACGGCGTGTCATAGCGGCCCTTTAGCCGGAGGGCAGATGTACCAAAAAATGGGGTTAGTGAAGCCTTTTGAAACCGCTAACCCAGATGTAGGGCGCAAGGCGATTACTGGCAAAGAGTTCGATGAGTTTGTCTTTAAGGTGCCGACATTGCGCAATATTGAGCTCACCTACCCCTACTTCCACGACGGCTCTGTGTGGGATCTTCAAGAGGCGGTAGAAGTGATGGCAGACGTTCAGTTGGGGCAAAAACTGACCAAAGATGAGTCTGGCAAAATCACCGAGTTTCTCAAATCTCTGACGGGTGAGCAGCCGCAAATCGTCTTGCCGCATTTACCACCGTCTACGATTGAAACGGCTCGGCCACAAATCTAACCGATCTTCAAAGCCTCTTTTGAAGAGGCTTTTTTGCAGCCAATCACAAATTTGATCTTCAAACGACATCGCCAACACGCTGGCGTTTTGAATTTTTTCTCTGCTGGCAAGGGATTAGCGATTTTACTGATAAAACAGCAAACTAAGGCCACTTTGACATCGTGTTGACCTTGACTACGCTTTAGATTCCAACGTCAGAAAGGAGATCGTAATGGCAAGACTAAAGCAAGACATTCCAAATCGAGTCACCGTGTATCATGACAATCTAGAGCAGGAGCAGGAACTGAAAAATGCCATGCGGCCTGAAAAACCAAGATACTTCAATGGCTCGCCCACCTACAAAGCGGAAAGCCTTGCTGACTTTGAAGCAAGAGTTACCCAGTTCGGACTGAGTATCGATAAATAGCACCGAGTTTTTGCTTCCTTTAACCAATTCCAAAAGCCGCCAGCGCGGCTTTTGTTGTTTTTGCAATCTAAGGTTATTGTTATTGGCATATGCCAATTATAAATCTACAGTGCGCTTGTCATATTGAGGAGGCACTGATGCCAAGACCGAAAAAGCCCCGCACCATTGGTTGTTTGCCAAAAGCCAGCTGCTTTAAGCCCAATGGGATACCTGCACACAATTTGCCGCGCATTGCTCTAGATGCCGATGAACTTGAAGCCCTGCGACTGGCGGATGTACTGCAGCTACATCAACTTGACGCGGCCCAGCGTATGGGGGTGTCGAGGCAGACCTTTGGCAACATCATCAAGCGAGCGCGAAACAAAGTGGCGTTGTGTTTGGTGGAAGGCAAAGTGCTGACCTTGCCCAATCAAAGTCAAGATAAGGAGAAGGAAGCATGATTGCGATTCCATTACATCAGGACAAAATCTCTGGACACTTTATGAAAGCGGAGCGATTCGCGTTGATCAATTCACTTGGAGAGGTGGTGGCGTATCTTGCCAATCCTGCCTTCAATCAAGCTGAGTGCGCCAAGAAAGCGCGTTGTGTTCAGCAACTTTTAGCCGCAGGCGTGACACAACTGATGGTGAAAAATATCGGTCAGAAATCGTTAGCAAAGTTACTGTCAAAAGGGGTGGCCGTCTATCAACTGGCTGGTCGTTGTTCACTGCACGAGGTAAGCAAGGCTGTAAAAACGCCCATGACTTCTGCAACACAAGGCCGTGAATGTCGGTCTCATTCTCAGTGTGGTTCGGCTTGTCGCCAGCAGAGCAAGGTGAACAAGGTGGCCACGCGCGAACCAAATCAAAGGGTTTGTTCACCCATATTACGCATTCGTCCAAGGGGGTAACATGGTGAATTTGTTGGTGACATTCGGCGTTTTTCTGTTGGTGATTGGCTTGATGGCGATTGGTGTGATGTTCAAACGCAAAGCGATTCAAGGCAGTTGTGGTGGTTTAAATACGGTCGGGGTGGATAAAGTGTGCAACTGTGAAACGGCCTGCTCGGAACATAAGCTCTATCAAATTGCCGAACCGAAAGAACGTTAGCTAAAAGATGGCCGAGAAGGTTGCTTGGCCAGCAAGCAATAAACGAAGAAGTCATTTACGTACAGACAATTTACAACGAAACAAATAAAAAGAAGCGATAAACAAGGGAGCGTGATGCTCCCTTACTGTGTTGTTGACGAAAAACATCGATGGTGACTGAATTTGCCGATTAGGAAGTCGTTTCTTCACAGACTCTTTTTTGCACTGCTGGTGGGGCGGGTTCATAGTGGCTGAGCGACATGTTGAAGCTGCCTTCACCGCCAGTCAGTGCGCGCAGTTTTCTGGCATAGTCTTGCAGCTCATTGAGCGGCGACTTGCCTTTGATTAAAGTGAGGTTGTTCGCTTGTGGCTCTGTGCCTTCAATGAGGCCGCGGTTGCCAGACAGATCGCCAGTCACATCGCCGACGTTATTGGTCGGAATGGTCAGCTCCAACTGAACAATCGGTTCCAATACTATCGGGTCTGCTTTCTTGACGGCATCGAGAAACGCCTTCTTACCTGCGATGACAAACGCGATCTCTTTGGAATCGACCGAGTGGTATTTGCCATCGTGTACCGTGACTTCAATGTCACGGATCGGGTTATTCGAAATCGCCCCTTCTTCAAGTGCTTGATGGATGCCTTTTTCAACCGCTGGAATCAATGAGGTTGGAATCGCTCCGCCTACTACTTTGTTGACGAATTGGAATCCTGCACCTCGCTCAAGAGGTTTCACACTGAGGTGCACTTCGCCAAACTGACCCGCACCACCACTTTGTTTCTTATGGCGATATTGCCCTTCAGCGGGTTTGGTGATGGTTTCAAAGTACTCAACGCTTGGCTGTTCGGTGTCTACCTCCAGCTTGTATACGCTTGCCATTTTTTCCAAGGCAATTTTGAGGTGGAACTCGCCTTGCCCACTTAAAATGGTCTCATTGGTGCGTGCGCGATGCTCCAAGCGCAGCGAAGGGTCTTCACTGACAATACGGTTGAGCACTTCGCCCAGTTTTTGCTCATCGCCACGTTTGGTGGGTTTGAGGCTTAAGCTGTACATCGGTTGGGGGAAATGAAGGGTTTTCAAGCTCACGTTATCTTCGTCATGTGAGTCGTGCACGATGGAATCAAACTCCAGCTCGTCCACTTTAGCCAATACGCAGAAATCCCCCGCTAACGCGCGTGAAATCTCTGTGCGCTGCTTACCTTGCAATTGATACAGATGGCCGACTTTAAACGCCTTATTACTTTCGCCGACATAGAGTTGGCTACCTGCGTTGATCTCCCCTTGGAACACACGTAAATACGCCAGTTTACCCATGTAAGGGTCCACGCTGATCTTGTAAACGTGGGCGACAGCGTGTTCGAGAGTGTCGCAATTTACCTTGATCATCTTTCCGTTCTTTTGCAGCAACGGAGGGTTGCCTTCGTTGGGCATTGGCATTAATTCGGCCAAAGTGCGCAGCAGCAATTCAATGCCAGCACCGGTCTGTGCGGAGGTAAAACAGATTGGCACAACATGCCCGGTACGTAACGCTTCTTCAAATGGATCGTGTAACTGCGCAGGGGTAAGTTCTGAGCCTTGTTCAAGGTAGAGCTCCATCAGTTCTTCATCCACTTCCACCACTTGGTCTATCAAGGTTTCATGGGCGGCTTCAACACTGCTTAGCAACGTCGCTTGTTGGTGTTGAGGTTCAAAAAAGCAGTCGACAACCTTGTTGCCATCGGCTGAAGGAAGGTTAATCGGTAGGCAATTGCTACCAAAATGGTCTTGAATCTCATCCAACAGTTTCTCAAGTTGGTTACCGTGGTTGTCCAACTTATTGATGATGATCATCTGGCATTTTTTCTGCTGCTGAGCAAATTGGAACAGCTTGTCGGTAACTTGGGTCAGCGGCATTTGCGGATCCAGCACCAACACCGACGTTTCAACGGCGGGAAAGACACTCAAACTGCGACCGAGTAACTCGGACAATCCCGGAGTATCGATGATGTTTAGCCGATGTTTTTGCCAGCTTAACGCGACGGGAGTGGCTTCGATACTGTGCTGATATTGAATCGATTGGTCATCGAAATCGGTCACGGTATCGCCTTTTTCAATGGATCCAAGATGAGTGGTGGCGTCGCAAGCAAAAAGCAATTTTTCGATCAACGTGGTTTTACCGCTACCAGACTGACCCACAAACGCGATATTGCGAATTTTGTTGATAGGCATAGCGCCTCCTTGCAATAGAGAGGAAGAAGAGAAGGACGATAAATCTCATGATCAGGCGGGGTTACCGCCTGGTCGTCTTCCAGGTCATTTTGCGCGGGGCTCCTTGCATTGCGACCTCATTAGTCGATGAGTACGGATTTCAGTGTGCACCCATATCCATAAATTTTATGTGACTTAATTCATGMTCTG
>NZ_NPKW01000016.1:0-2447 GCF_002265885.1 Vibrio sp. 03_296 | reverse complement strand
AACTGTCAGCAAAATAAGAGCCTTGCGTATAACTATAAAGCTTTGAATGCTTTGGGATAGTCATGTATTTCTCCTAAAAGGCATAACGCCCTGTTAAGGGGTGAGCAACGCAATACTGAAGCCGCTGCATACCACCTTAGACACTAAAACCAACGCATAGTAAAAATGCCACGCGTTGCGAATCCCTCTTGAACAGTTTGTTAAATGCTAACCCACCACGCACACAAAGCCGCTAATAATGGAAATAGCAATTCAACTTTTAACAGCCAAAGTGTACTGATCGGCGTAGTAAGAAAACAGAATAAGACATTGGTTCGACTCAACTTTACACCAATATTTCCGTGTCCTACACCAATGGAGGTCCAAGCTCCAGTGCTTGCCGTTGGAGTTAAGAAGCCTTTTATATCTGCTTCTGAAACTCTATCTGTCGTTGACCCCGTTTTTGCTTGCAACTTTTTATTAATTTCACCGACTAACAGGGGATGTTTCTTAAAGCCTTGCTTTAGGCTTGATAAAATAGCTTCAGTTGATGAGCATAAGCAACTACAAAGAACCCCAACAAGGTGCAGCAGAATTTCCGTAACTTCCATTCCCTCATTTTGGTTGATAGTTACAATACCCAAGTTTATGTCGATAGCATTAAATAAATCAGGGTTGACGATCTCACCATAAATTAAAATGCTCGCTATCGTGTAGATACTTACTGCTAGTTTACTGATGTTCAATTTTCCTCCTAGCATTTAACGCCGCGTTAAGGGGTGAATGCCGCCTAAACCAAGTTTCCGCAGACCACTTTCACCACAAAAATCACCGCAAACCAAAAATGCCACGCGGCATGAATCCCGCTTAAACGCCTTGTTATGCTTAAGCTTCAATGGCTTACGTTTTACTAAAAACAAGATTAACTCGACTTTGATTTACAAACAAAAGCCAAAACGTAGAAAACCGAAATGACTCATAGTTTTGAAAGTCAGACTTTGAAATTTGGCCGCTAAAACTCAAAAACCTAAGATCAAGTTGCTGATTGAGCCAACCGCCCTAACCTTGCGCTTACCCGAAAATTGATTGAGGCAACTCTCTGAATTTCCAGCGCCAAAGAATGAGTGTCCGAAAAGCAGCGCTCACAAAAGCCAACTTGCCGACAAACACCAAACTGAAAAGCCAAGAGAACAAAGAAAAACCATAACCAACTGATTTTACTTGATTAAGCATAACGCCGCGTTAAGGGGTGAATGCCGCATAAACCAAGCTTCCGCAGACCACTTTCACCACCAAAACTCACCGCAYACCAAAAATGCCACGCGGCATGAATCCCTCTTAAACGCCTTGTTATACCAATTTTTGGCCAGTCATAAGCAACYTAACTTATAAGCCAAAACCAACTTTTGGTAACTTACGAACTGAGCGAACACCCCATTGTGATAAATCTGGCTTAGGTTGCCCCGTGAAATCACCAAGGCAGATATACCCTCGAGACAGATAACGATAAAGGAAATCTCCACCCTCTAAAGAGCCTCTTCTATCATCACCAAATGGTAATTTTATACGATCTACTCGTAGATCTGAGGCGGCTTTGAAAGCWGGATAAACGCTGGAGTTCACCGAATATGAGCTTAGMTCACTTAGAAGTGCTTTATCTGACATTTGCGATGCTGTACGAGTAAAGATCATGATTAGACGTTTCTGCTGTTCTGATGAAACGATGATCATTTCCATATTGGTTTTCCTTTGAAATAAGGAAGTATATAGAAACCAAGCTTCACTCGATAGTGTTTTGAGTTGGAGCTTATTACGATAAATTGGTATAACGCTGCGTTAAGGGGTGAGTGCCGCCTAAACCAACTTTCCGCAGACCACTTTCACCACCAAAATTCACCGCATACCCAAAATGCCACGCGGCATGAATCCCACTTTAACGCTTTGTTATGCGCGTGCTTCAGACCAAACAGCAAATTCATTACCACTTGGCTCCACAAAATGAAAACGACAACCTCCAGGAAATTCAAAAATTGGACGGATGATTTCACCGCTATTTTCACAACTTTATCCAATGTTGCTTCAATGTCTGAACTATAGAAACTAAAAGTGCGCCACCACTTTCCGTCCGACTAGAACGCTCAGATTTGAAAAACCACCATCTAACCTTCATTTGAAAAGCTGCGTATTCAGGCCATAGTCAACAATTCCAGCCAAAACCTTTGAAAGAACGCTTCGTTGACTCTAAGTCTTTCGCTGCAACTCTACATAATTGAGCTTTTCATGCTGGTTCATTGTTAACTCCTGTCATTTTTCCAATTAGCGCATAACGCCCTGTTAAGGGGTGAGCAACGCAATACCGATGCCACCGCATATCGCCTTAAACACTAAAACCAACGCATAGTGAAAATGCCACGCGTTGCGAATCCCTCTTAAACAGATTGTTATACCCGTGCTCAAGGTAACTGCTT
>NZ_NPKW01000159.1:0-886 GCF_002265885.1 Vibrio sp. 03_296 | reverse complement strand
CTTGCCCATAAACCTATCAAGAATTGGAGTCTCCTTTATAACTAAAAATCAACTCACAAGTTCTGCAATGATCCGAGCGCCATCTCCAGAACACATCGTACCCTTGTTTCTTTAAGATCGTGCTAAAAGTTTCCATCTGCTCAATAATTTCTGATTTCGAGTATTCAACATCGAAACTAACTTCCGATATTGCCATCTCTCGTTTACTAAACAATGACGAAATACTTGATAATACACTGGATGCGTGGGGAACTATGCTAGTGTGGCAATATCTGCAGACAAAGGCTTCGCGTTGAATCTTCTCTGCGCATAAAGGACATTTCATTAAATTAAACTTACTAATAAAAATCCAATTATATAAGCAACCTAACACTTACTCTACAGAATTCTAAGTTTATAGGCTAACGCCCAATTAAGGTGTGAACCACGCGACCATAACACTCAAATTGGACACCGTAATCACTAAACTAAACCCAAACCAAAAACGCCAAACGTGGTGAATCACTCTTAAATTGTTTGTTATAGCGCGCTCACAACACCCACGATACTGTTAGATGCCTTAGTTAATGGGGTCTTTTCCCAGTCTGCATAGCATTCTACTAACTGCAAACCAGTACTTTCTAAACATTTAACGATTTCATCTACTGAACGATATTTGAGTTCTATTTGACTATAGTATTGCTCACCACTTTCATATTTCCTGCGAATATAGTGCAACATCGTATCATTTAGTTGAGGATGAAACTGTCCCTGCCGTAAACATTTACTTTTCGCCTGAAGTACTTGTGTAAGTAGTCCAATACTCATAACGTTCAGTTTCTTCGAGATTTTCAGGAGATGGTAGCCTAGAGTCAAATACGAATGTACTTGTAGCGCTCATATGATT
>NZ_NPKW01000158.1:0-6412 GCF_002265885.1 Vibrio sp. 03_296 | reverse complement strand
ACACCGCTGCAGCTTCAAGTAGGAAGGGTATAACACCGAATCGTTATTACGCTTCTGGGTTCTCTTTAGCGTTGATTTCCGCATACGTGTGCAGCAGATCGGTCAGTGTTTTCACCCAAGCAAACACATCGTTGGGGGTGTTTTCGAGCAGTTTTTCCACTTGTTCGCAGTGCGCTTCAAGCGTGATCGCTTCTTCCAAACGAAATGAGATGGCGTAGAAATGCCAAAGTACAAGGCGAGTCATACGCTCACTATTTTGTTTGGCGTTTTCCGAATCATCAAACGCTTGCTGAATTTCACTCAGTGCAATTGCCGTCATACGCAACATGGCATCAAGGCGCGCCGACAACATGCGGTCTTCGCTATCCACTTCTTCTTGATCAAAAGTAAACAGCTCGCTCATCACGTCTTCAGGTACCATTTTACTGATCATGCGCACGCTGAACTCTTCCAGTTCATGACGAGGCATGGAGACAAGACAATCGAAGGTGTAATCACGAAGCATAAAATCACTCTACATCAGTTATCACTTTTAGTGTGCGCATTCTAAGTGCTGAAATTTCAATTACCACTGTTTATTACTATTGACCCCAAAAATGGCCAATACTCAGCGAGTTTAGTAACGAGTTACTTCAGCGGATCGTTATCTGGCAACGCAGCGTGAATCCAGAGTGCTAGGCGGTGCTTGATGTTAGCGCCATCGAGCTTACTGTCGGGTAACGGGGCGATTTGCTTGGCATCCACCAAGAATAGGTAGACGGCTTTTACACGCACGGGTTGAGGTGATTGAGGTAAATCGAAGCCCTGCATTTTGGCCATCTTACCGCCTATCTCTAAGGCCTTTTTCACTAACTTTTCTTCGTTATTCAGCTTCGCGGTTTTTGACATGCTTTTCACCTATTCTTTTTCATCCTGCAAGGAGTATATCAGCGCTGAAAACACACGGTTTCATTCGGCGTTAAAATTGAGCGCAGCACGACAGAATAAAGGTTTACATTAACCAATCTTTGGCAAGTGATAACGTGTACTCCGGCCACCAGCGTCAGATTTAATCAGGCAGCCAAGCTCAACAAGCGCGGCCAAATGCCTTGTGGCGGTGGGTTTACTCACTTTCGCAACCTTGTGGTATTGCGATGTGTTGATCCCCTCAGGGAAATCACCATCGAGCATTCGATTAAGCACTTTGGTTTGTTCACTCAACAACCGTGTTTGGTCTATGTGTCGCCAGTAATTGGTTTTAAATACCGTTTGTTCAATCTCTTTTAACGCAACATCAAAGGTTTCATTCAGCGTGTCTAAAAACCAACGTAGCCACGCGGTGATGTCCAAATCCCCTTTTTGTGTTTGTTCTAAGATCTCGTAATAGCTTTTTCGGTTAGCAAGAATCGCTACCGACATGGCGTAAAAGCGCACGGATTGGTGCTCTGCTTGTGCCAGTGCGAGATCGGTCAGCACTCGAGTAATGCGGCCATTGCCATCATCCAATGGGTGTAGTGTGACAAACCATAGGTGGGTAATGGCGGCTCTTAATAGAGGATCGAGTGAGGTATCCGTCTTTGAATCGTTAAACCACTGTATAAACGTGCTCAGTTCTGCGTCTAAGCACGCTCTGCCTGGCGCTTCAAAATGGACAACGGGTTTGTCTATCCGTCCAGATACCACTTGCATGGGTGTCTCGCTTCTTAACTGCCCGCCAATAACAGTATTGAACAGCGTGTAGCCTTGGGGGAATAACAAGGCATGCCAATGCAAGACGCGCTCTAAAGTGAGTGGAACCTCGAGGTTATCGACCGCATCGAGCATGATCTCTGCCAGACCATCGGTCTGTTTCGTTGTTGGGAACGGATTCTCTTCACTGATGCCCAATTTGTTGGCAAGTGAAGAGCGCACAGAAAAGGCGTTGAGTTTTTCCCCTTCTATCGCGCTAGAGTGGACAATGTTGGCGAGCAAGGTATCCAGCATATTTTGGGTTTGATCAAGTGGCTGACAGAGCATTTTCCCTAACAAGATACCTTGATTTAGGCGTGTGGTTCTCACAAGCGGCTCAATCACACTTCTGTCCCACTCAAATTCAGGCCATGACGCCTGTTGCCAGATCCACATAACGGCTCCTTGATTCGAAAACCCAACACATTCGAATCACATTATGATGTGATTAACGCTTTTTTTCAAATCATATGGTGATGTGATTAAGTGTTGTATTTGCATCATCCACCCTGCGCTTATCGACTGCTATCAGTTATAACTTGCAGGGAACCTGCGCCACGGTTAACCAATCACGTCTTACTTACTCTTTTTGTCGAGAGAACGATCTTTCATCGTATTGAGAATCTAATCTCAAAAAGAGAAATATGAATGCATAAATTATTGTATAAACTAATCATACTAGCTTGCGTGTTCCTATCTAGTTTATCTAAAGCGGATTCTGACAACATGTTTGAAAAAAACTTATTCACTTGTGCCCTGAAATAAAAGGTCGGCTTTTAGACGGAGCAACACCACTGCAAGGCGTTACTTTAGAAAGAGGCGTGGCTTATGGAGAGCCACTTCTGGATTCAACGGTAACAGACGATGAAGGCTATTTTTTCTTTGCTGCTAGCGAATATGAAAGTAGAAAACCAGTCAACCCGCTGACAGAAACTCGTGTAGCTCAATAAGAAGTTCGGCGAGTTGATCTGCTGGGAGCATCAGTATCAGTCATGAATTAGTATGGCGGATACTCATATTCGCCTTTATTTTAATCAGTTAAAACACATTCCCTCACGTTTACCCATCACGAGCAGTAATGGATAGGCTCACCATTAATCACTGCGATTGCTTACTTTTCTTGCGCATCTTTCAAACACTTTAGCAACATTCAAAATTGGATCTTAACCTTGCAGATCATTCGGTTGTTCGAGAGTGGAAAAATCCTACACTGATCACAAAATTTACCACTTGGACAATATAATGAGCGACACCATCGCGAACAAAAGCAAATCAAAATCCAAATTGACCAAAACCCTTTTTCTTGCTGCTTGCGCCATTGCCTCTGGTGCGATGTACCTTTCTTGGCAATATTCCGATAGCCATCCGAGCACTGAAGATGCTTACGTGCGAGCGAAGATCCTATCGGTTGCGCCTCAAGTACAAGGCCAAGTGGTGACTGTGGAAGCGAAAGATTTCCAAGCCGTGAATAAAGGCGATTTGCTGCTGAAAATTGACGCCCGCCCTTACTTATTGGCCGTCAAACAGGCGAAAGCAGCGTATCAGCTAGCCGTTCAGCAACACGATGTGGCGGACAAACAAGTGACGGAAGCAGTCGCAGGGTTAGACGCTGCGCGCTCCAACTTGACGGAAGCTCAGTTGGAATACAAACGTATTGATTCTCTCGTGGCACGTAAATTGGCTTCTGCTCAAGATCTCGATACCGCAAAGAACAAACTGGCCAATGCTCAAGCCAGCCTAGAGCAAGCACGTGCGTCGGTCGAAAAAGCGATTGCGAACCGTGGTGAAGAAGGGGCTGAAGCCGCAGTGGTTCAGCAAGCGGCCGCTCAATTGGCTCAAGCTGAGTTAAACCTGAGTTATACCGACATCACCTCGCCTGTGGATGGGATCGCTGGCGAAATCAACACCCATGTGGGCTCTGTGGTGTCTGTGGGTCAAACGCTGTTTCCGGTGATCATCAAAGACAGCTATTGGGTACGCGCCAACTTCAAAGAAACGGACCTTACCCACATTAAACCCGGCATGGAGGCAGAAGTGGTGATCGACATGTATCCAGACCGGGTTTGGAAGGCAACGGTCGAAGAACTTTCCCCAGCCAGCGGGACTTCTTTCTCTTTGATGCCACCTGAAAACGCAACGGGTAACTGGGTAAAAATCAAGCAACGCTTCCCTGTTCGCTTGGCGCTTAACGTACCAAAAGACGCCCCTCAATTACGCGTGGGAGCCAGTACAGAAGTGACGGTTGATTTGCAAAGTCACACACGTTGAGTGATGAACGATGAATAGTCCAATAACGGCAGACAAACGGGGAGTTGCCACCGTCGCCGTGATGCTATCTGCCATCATGGTACTGATTGATATGACCGTGGCCAACGTCTCCCTTTCGCATATGATGGGCGCACTGGGCGCAACCGCAGACCAAATCACTTGGGTGCTGACAGGCTACAGTATGGCGGAGGCGATCTTCATTCCGATGACCAGTTTCTGGGTCTCTCGCTTTGGTGAACGCAAAGTGATGCTGGTGGCGGTGATTGGCTTTGTGATTGCGAGCGCCCTATGTGGCCAAGCCACCTCACTCGAAGAAATGGTGCTCTTTCGCATCATTCAAGGTGCGTTTGGTGCATCGGTCATCCCGCTCGCACAATCGATGCTGGTGCAGTTCTACCCTTCTGAGCAAAAAGGCAAAGCGATGGCGATTTTCTCCATCGGTATTTTGTTGGGGCCAATTCTCGGGCCAGTTGTGGGCGGAATTATTACCGATAACATCAACTGGCGTTGGATTTTCTACGTCAACCTACCCTTTGGCTTGGTATGCGCGACGCTGATTTATCGCTATATTCATATCAGCAACAAAACAAAGCCAAATTTCGATTGGTGGATCATCGGCTATATGGCACTGGGCGTTGGCGCGCTTCAATTTGTGCTGGATAAAGGCAATGACGAAGATTGGTTTAATTCACGCATGATTCAAACCGCGGCGTTACTTGCCGTTGTCGGCTTGATTATGTGGGGCTATCGCAGTTGGAAAACCAAAAGCCCGATTGCACCACTGTGGTTGCTGAAAGACAAAAACCTCATGGTCTCCTCGTTGATGATTGCGGTTGTCTCGATGGCGATGTTTGGCCTGACCACCCAACAACCCATGCTGCTGGAAAGTCTGTTGCACTATCCCGTTTCAACCACGGGCATGTTGATGGCACCTCGAGGGTTGGCTTCCGCAGCCATGTTAATCCTAGTGATCAAACTCAATCCGCAATTTGACCCTAGATTGAAGATCATCTTCGGCTTAGCCTGTATCGGTATTGGTAGCTACTTGATGACTTTGTACTCGTTGGAAATCGATACCTTTTGGATCGTGATGCCCAGCATGATTCAAGGCATGGGTTTGGGATTAACCTTCTCGACTCTATCCACATTGGCGTATCTGACACTACCCAAAGAGCAATCAGTCGCGGGCGCAAGTATCTATAATTTGTTTCGCACCATTGGCAGCTCGTTTGGTATCTCCATCGCGACTACCTTTCAATATCGCGACAGTCAGCAGCAGTGGCATGCGTTGGGCGAAGGCATCAATCCTTATAATCCGGTGCTGCATGATTGGGCGGCGCAGCAAGGGCTCTCCATTACCGATCCCGCAGCGCTTGAGCAGTATCAGACCATGCTGCAACAACAGTCACAAATGGTGGCCTTCATTCATACCTTCCAGTTAGTGGGGGTCATGTTCGTTATCATGATGCCAATGCTGATATTGATACGATCGAAATAATCCCTAAATAGAGCATATAAAAAAACGAACCACCGGGTTCGTTTTTTATCGCTTGCTGTAAATTCATCACGGATTGTCAGCACATCTGCCAATCATGAACTCAAAGATGCAAGAAAGCTTATTGATTTTGTTTAAAAAAGCGCTCTGCAGAAGCAAACAATGCATTACAGTGTTTTTCTTGCTGGCTATATTCTTCACTTCCCTTGGACATGGATTCTAATAGCGCTTTAGCTTCATGATAGTCTTTAACCATTTGTTCAAACTTGGTTTCATAACCGTCTTTTTTTATTATGATGTTTTACGCGTTTTTTACTCATTTATTTTTCCTTCATCGAACATCATAATAACTCATAATTTAAATATATTTTCATCTACAGACTGTTTATAAACTCAACTCTAACTCGCGCCCTACCGTATAAAAACGAGAGAACACAACATCGTGAGTCGCAAAACACCAAGATGAAAATACCTGATAAAAACCAGCAACATACCGATTGCTTAATATCAATAAACCATCAATTATTATGATATAAAAACTGAGGCTATTTAATGGAAGATAAAGAAGAAGTAACTACAGATGTAATATAACGAAAGGAATCGAAAGAAAACTAAGAATAGACTTGAACTATATATTTCATAAATAACACATGTTTGAAAACCATGTGCACTATACTCCGATCATTCGAAAATGATAGAAATTTCTCTCATTAAATTTCTGCTGCTGTTCCTTTTTAAAGAGTTCAAAAGTCTATGAACTCGCCACTGCTTAGCTAAAACGACAAGTAACTTGGGCAAAAAATGACATGACGCTGAAATGGAAACCTAAAAAAACGCCAGCAAGATTGACTGGCGTTTTTTTAAATTCGTTCAATTAGGCTGGAAGACGTTGCCCTGGCGCTTTGGTTTTTTTCTGGCGGTAACTGAACCAAAGGTACGTCA